>JBJEKB010000184.1:0-12314 GCA_051878395.1 Muribaculaceae bacterium | reverse complement strand
AATGCCTATGGAGAACCCCAAGGCTACAGTATATTGCACAATTGGTGGCGACATCAAGCCTTCACTCAAAAATTCTCTCGCATTGCAAATGCTTTCTGCAGTGATGGACATCAACTATGTGAAGACCATCCGCGAAGAAGAAGGTGGAACTTATGGTGTGGGCACTTATGGTACCATCATCAAGGCTAACGACACATGGAAGTTCATCTATAAATTCGACACCAACATAGAGTCGCAAGAGCGTCTTAACAAACGCGCTATGTCGGAACTCGTGAAGGCTATGACAGAAGGTCTTGACGACACTGCATTCAGCCAGGTGAAAGAGAATTTCCTCAAACGCTTTGAAACAAATGTTCGCAAGAACAATTATTGGTTGAGTATCCTTAATGATCGTGCCCTTTATGGTACACCCGACAACAACGTTGAGGAATACGGAAAGATGCTCAAGAAAATCACCAAGAGCGATATCGAGAAGATACTTAAGAAACTTTACAACAAGAACAATAAGATTGTAATTGTACTTGACGGTAAGGCAAAAAACAAATAAACAACTCGATTTTTCCATCATAAATGGAGGGGCAGAAGCCTCTCCATTTATTTTTAGCACTATTTAACATATTGGCAATTTTGCATAAATATAAATATACATTTTACCGATTTAATAGATATTATCGCAAATTTTACCCATGACCCCAAAATTATAGGAATATTTATCAAAATGATATAAAAAAGCACCCCTACCGGACTTTCACATTATCACAAATTAGATAAGAAATGTTTCAATTTTACAATTTTAATAGGTAACTTTGTAGCGATTTAAGATAAAGGCATATTAATCTATAATCTCGCAAAACATTATGCGATAACACATCAAGTAGAAAAATTTCACTTAAATAATAATTAATATGAAAAAAATTTACTCTTTAATTGTAGTGCTCGCACTCGCGTTTGTTTCGTTTGCAGCACAAGCATTTGATTTTACACTCAATGTTGACAATGCCAATGCTATAAGTGTACAAATCAACTGGGAACCCGTAACTATTGTAAATGGTGCCAACACTTTCACAGGTGATGACGCAGGTTACACTACAGTGTATGTTTCAGCAAATGCCGGTTATGGATTAACATCAATCGTTAGCGCAAAAACAGGTACACCTTGCTCTATCTATGGTGGTGCCTATGTTTATCCCACTGCAGATGATAATGTGTGGAATATTACATCATATAGTTACGAAGATATTCGCGATGCACAGTGCACTATCGAAGTTGATGACGCAACAAAAGTGAGTGTAACATTTAGCACCACCTATGAAACTCCAACTCTTGTAAATGGTGTTAACACTGTGAAATTCAGTTCTGAAAAGGAATCTCCTTTCACCATCGAATCTACATCCTACAATACTCCTCTCTACATGGTTGAGAAAAATGGTGCAGTAGTTGAAGCAGATAATTGGGGCAACTATTTTGTAGAAGTTGCCGACGGCGACAAGATTAAAGTTCAAGCCAACTTCCCCGACATTGAATATCCTGTAAATATCACTTACGGTGAAGGTGCAGAGGGCTTTGTTACCGATGTTAAAGTTGATGGCGTATCTGTTGCCAATGTCAATAATTTCACTGCAAAAGCCGGTTCTAAAGTTGAAATCTTTGGCAATACCGCCGACTATGCATTTGAGAAAATGACAATCAACGATACTGAGGTGTCATATTTCTACAACTCTTACTCTTTCACAATCACTAAAGAAACCAATATCGTTGTCAATGCTCACAAATATAGCACTTTCAAGGCTATCATCAATGTTGACGACCCGTCAAACATTACAGTATATCGTGGCTATTCATATCAAAACAATGTTATCGAAGTGGTTGCAGGTAAGAATGAAATCGAATTGCCCGAAAACAACAATAGAATACAAGTTGTAGCAAATTCAGGTTGCTTCATTACTTCAATCACCGACGGTGTGAACGAATACAAAGATTCTTACCAAATCACAATCACCGATGGTATGGAAATCTCTATCATCTCCGGTAAAATCGTTCGCGACAAGAAGTTTGTTCTCTATGTTGATGACCTCACTGCCGCCAACTACTATACCAACTTTATCCGCACCGACCGCTCTACTGTTGACTTCACTACAGGCTACAACATTATCGAGTTTAGCGCAGAAGCAGATTGTCCATTCCAACTTGGTTGGGCAGGTACCGAAGCAGTATCATTGGTTTACATTAATAATGTAGCTGCAGAGCCTATGTACCCCGGAGGAAGCTCATTTGAACTCCATCCTAACGATGGCGATGTTATCAAAGCCTACATGAAAGCGGCCCCTGCTCTCCATACCGTTACTTTCACTCACTCTGTTGCAGTTGGCAAAGTACAGGCTATTGTAGATAAGATCAACAACCTCGACCTCACTACAACCGAAAGCATCCAAGTGCTCACAGGCACCGAAATCGATTTCAGTTGTCTCGGTTACATTGTAAAAGTAAACGATGAAGAGACAGCCGAAAGCGAAACAGGTGAATACAAAGTAACTGTTACAGGCGATACAAAAATTCATATCGAAGGTGGTGCAGGTGTTGACTCAATCACAGTTGAGGCTCCTCAAGACAACAATGTTTACAACCTCCAAGGCGTGATGGTTATCGAAAATGCTTCGGCAGACGACATCAACAACCTTGCAAAAGGTGTTTACATCATCAACCACAAGAAAGTGATTAAATAATCGTGTTGTCAAATACAATTATAAATTTATAGACAAATGCCGGGTGGTTAAATACCAACCCGGCTTTGTTGCTTAATTTTCTGAAGAATCAATACTAATTAATCTTTAACTATATCTTTTATGAACAAGAGAACCACTTGCTCAATTTTAGCCACTTTGGCAGCGACTTTGTGCGTTTCGGCAGGAACTCAACTCGATTTGCAGAGCCGAGCAACATTGCGCATGCTTCGCACGATTGAGCAGACTTCCGATGACTCGGTGAAATGCCGCATCAAAAGTGTAGCGCATGAGACAACACAACACATCGGAGCATTTATAAAACTTGACAACCTATCTTCCGCTTCCCTTCTCGAAGAAGAAGGCGTATCGGTGCTCGCAGTGAGAGGCGATATCGCTTTGGTGATGCTTCCGGTAAATAATGTGGAACGTATCGCTCAACTTGATTGCGTGAAGCAGATGCAGTTGCAACGCGATGTGAAACCCACTCTCAAATCGGCGCGTGCATTGTCGGGAATCGACAAAATTCATGCCGGAACCGACCTCGAGCAAGCATATACCGGCAAAGGCGTCGTTACCGGAATTGTTGATGCCGGTTTCGACCTAAACCATGTGAATTTCAAAGATGCGGAAGGCAACACACGCATCAAATATTTCAACCAAATCTATCAAACAAAATCCAATTCATTGGGTTATCAAATCGATGAATACGGAACGCCCGAACTTATAGCCAAATTCAAAACCGACAACGATGCCACATTCCACGGCACTCACACCCTCGGAATCATGGCGGGTGGATACCGCGGCACTGCCACTGTGGCAGAAAAAGTTAATTCGTTCAAAAATCAGATTGTTGAAATCGACAACCCATACTATGGCGTTGCTTACGAAAGCGACATTGTGGCATCGGGTGTCGAACTTTCCGACATGTTCATCGCATACGGCGTGGAGAGTGTGCTCAACTATGCATACGTCAATAAGCAGCCGGCGGTGATAAATCTTTCTCTTGGCGGCAACATCGGTCCTCACGACGGAAAGACCATGATGGGGCAATATCTTGAACTTGCATCCAAGGAGGCTATTATCTGCCTTTCGTCGGGCAATGAGGGCGACCTTCCCATTGCGCTCAACAAGACATTTACAACCGAGGATAAGACCGTCAAAAGCTTCATCAAACCACTATACACCGAATTAAGCGGATATAAAAACCTCCGTTATGGTCAAGTGTATGTTTACAGCAACGATGCCTCAGAATTCACATTCAAGGCTGTCGTATATAACAAGTCACGCGGTACAACAACCTTCGAGATTCCTATCGGCAACACCAATGGCGAATCGATTTACTATGCTACCCCCGGATATGAAAGCGATGGTGATAAATCTCACACCAATTTCACTCGCGCTTTCGAAGGATATGTAGGAGTTGGCTCAATGATCGATTCCGAGACAGGTCGCTACTATGCAATGATCGACTATTTCGTGGGCGATAACCAAAGTACAAACGCCGCCGGCAACTACATTCTCGGTTTCGTTGTCGAAGGTAATGAAGGACAGCGCGTTGACTGCTTCTGCGACGGCTCTTTCACCACAATGTACGGTTATGACCAGGATGGCTGGAGCGATGGCAGCACCAACGGAACTATCAGCGACATGGCTTGCGCTCCAAATGTAATCGTTGTGGGTTCATACAACTCCTACGATTCCTGGGCATCACTCGATGGTAATTCCTATGGCTACAACAACGCATTCCTTTCAGGCAAATTATCGGGATTTACTTCCTACGGAACACTTATTGACGGACGTAACTTGCCTCACATCTGCGCTCCCGGTGCAACAGTGATTTCGTCAACCAACAAATACTACATCGACAACTCGGATAACGGAATTACATCGGCTTATCTGCAAGCAAAAGTTGATGAAGCAGGACGCACCAGCTATTGGCAACAAATGATTGGCACATCGATGTCAACTCCGGTGGTAACCGGCTCCATTGCATTATGGTTGCAAGCCGACCCATCGCTCACTGTTGCCGATGCTCTCGACATCATACAAAAAACCGCAGTTGTTGACAACGATGTAACCACATCCACAGCCGATCCTGTTCAATGGGGAGCCGGCAAATTTGATGCCTACGCAGGTCTCAAAGAGGTTATCCGTCGCAAAGATTCGGGCGTAAACCGCGTGAATGCCGATAGCGACAATATGCTCGTGAAAACTCTTGGCAACAAGCAATACGAATTGTTCGTTGGAGGTGCCGAAGCACTCAACGCAACCGTTTTCAACCTCTCGGGGCAGCCTGTAGCGACACTCAATGCCGCTTCCGATGTTCTCACAATCGACGCATCGTCATTTGAGCCGGGGTGCTATGTGATTAGAGTGAACAATCGCTACACTAAAACTATCGTGGTAAAATAAAAACAACAGAATATGAACAAATTTAAATCTCTATTATTAGGATTTGCGACAATTGCCGCTCTCCTTTTCCCATTCAATGGGTTTGCTCAAGATGCCGATGAACCTATCATTACATTCCGTACCAATCTTTATGATATGTACGGCGAGACCAACGAGTTCTCGCTTGTGATTGGTGGTACGACTGCCGAAGGCTATATCGATGTGGATTGTGGCTACGGAAAAATTGAATACGAACTCGAACAGGCTGTTTTCGACGAAGATACGCAAGGTGTAACCGGAACCCTTATCACAGGCAAGGTATCGCGTGAAGGTATCGTGAAGATTTATGGCGATGCCCAAAATATCAGCTACATCAATGCCGATGGTTGCTACATCGAGTGGATTGATATGGAGAAATGTGTCAATTTAAGTGTCCTCTCTATGAGCCACAATGAGTTGGAACGTCTCGACCTCACCAATTTCAAGAACCTGATGGCTGTCTATCTCAATGACAATCCATTCACCCCCGAAACACCTCTCATTATCGGTAAGGACAAACCCGAGTTGTCGATTCTCGAAATCAGCATCGTGGGCTATCTCGACCCTACATTCAACCTCTCCGATTATCCCAAAATGCTTGCATTCGATGGTTATCACTGTACATCGCTCACATCTATCGATCCTACAGGATGCCCGAATCTTATGCGTCTCTCAATCGATGTTACCCCGGTTAAGACCATTGATGTTACAAAGAACCCCAACTTGTTGATTCTCAACATCAGCGATACCGGTATCGACAAAGTGGATTTGAGCAAAAACCCCTATCTCACCGAGTTGTATTGCACACACGAATCAGGCACCTACAATAGTGGCGTGAAGATTAAGGAGTTGGATATCACTCACAACCCCGAATTGCAGTATCTTTTCTGCTCAAACAATGCTCTCACCACTCTCGACATCACAAAATGTCCCAAACTCATCAATCTCTATGCAAGCAACAACTACATAACTTCAATTGATGTGAGCCAATGCCCCAATCTTTACAATGTAAAGATTAACGGCAACTGCATGGACTTCACCACAATTCCTCTCGACCCGGGCACTTGGGGCGAATATGAGTATGGACAGCGCCCGTTCAAGGTTGCAAAATCATTCAAGGTAGGCGACAAAATCGATATGTCTTCTCGCGTTAATCGCACAGACGGCTCCACCACCGATGGCGTGCTCTACTTAGTTTCGGAATACAACCCGAGCAGTCCTTCGCTCCTCGACGATAGTTACTACACCTATGAAAACGGTGTAATTACACTCAACAAGACTGTTACCGACAGCGTGTATGTGGCATACGCCAACAGCGCACTTCCAAATGCCATCCTCACTACCACTAAGTTTATGATTAAGACCGAGGAAGAATTTGGAAAGCCATCGAAAGCGGTGTCGTTCAACACTATAATATCGAGCGGTACCAATTTTGAAATGTCAATTGGTCTCGAGGGCGCAACAACCGACTCGCCTCGTGAATTCTTCATCGACCTTGGCGACGGCAATCTTGAATCGTTCACCACAACAGTTTCCGCCATCCCATCAGAGCCTAACATCAAGGTTACCAAGAAGGGATATGGTCCTGTTTCTATCTATCTCCCGGAGAATAAACTTATCACAGCATTCGAAGTGAAGGATATCTACCTCACCACCATCGATGTTACAAAAGCATCCTCGTTGAGAGAACTCAGCCTCGTAAACACTCAGCTTTATTCTATCGACCTTTCGTGGAACAAGGCTCTTCGCACTCTCAACCTCTCGGGTAACAACTTGTATTCTCTCACTCTTGCAGGAATCAACGAGATTTACACCAAAACAATGTTGCACACTATTAATTTGAGCAAGAATAATCTCTCCGACCTCACACTTAATAGTTCGTTTGCAATTCATAATCTCGACATTAGCAACAACAGCCTTGCAGGAATTGATTTCTCCGATTTCGACTATGTAGAGACGCTGAATATTGCCAACAACAAGTTTGAAAGCATCGACCTCACCCACTGCACAGCATTGCAGAGTCTCAATATCTCGGGCAATAGCATCAGTTCTATTATTCTCCCGGAAGAAAACAATATCAAGAGTTTCAACTGCGCCAACAACAAGTTCACACTCGAAACACTTCCACAGCGCTGGGCAATCGAGGAGGAGAATTACATCTACGCGCCTCAAAACGATTATGTAATCGCGACCAAAGGTCCGGGTGCAAACCTCACCAACCTCAACCGCATAATCGATGGCGTGGGCACTACCTTCACATGGAAGAAAGCCGATGGCACTCCCCTCTCCGAAGGCGTTGACTACACCAACAATAACGGTCGCGCTCGATTCCTCAACACCACTGTTGGCAATATCTATTGCGAGATGACCAACCCGGCATTCCCTGCTTTCACCGGCGAAAATGTGTACAAAACCACTCAAATTCTCGCTTCCGAAATGCCTACCAACAAAATTGCTTCGTTCAAAACCTTGAATGATGGCGATGCAGTTACATTGTCGCTCGCTGCCGAAAAAGCCGGAACAGCAATCTACATCGACTGGACCGGAGACAATGATGTTGAACAATACCTCCTTGGCACCACCTACCAGCTTTTCTCGGCAACTACTAAAGCAGGTGCGGAAGTGGGTGTTTACACCTATGAGCCTACCGAATACGTTACAGTATTCAGCATGACAGGCGCCAAATTGGAATCGTTCGATGGCTCAGGCTTGAAAAAGGCCACTACAGTTACAGTTAAAGAGGCAGGCGTCTCATCGATTAACATCCCGACAGAATATGTTAAGGAATTGATTCTCGATGACAACGCGTTCACCGAGTTCACTCCTTCATTGTATCCCAACCTCGTGTTGTTGAGCATGAACAACAACAGCCTCTCGAAGATTGATTTGAGCCAGAATAAGAACCTTCAAGTGGTTTCCCTTGGATACAACCAATTGAGCGAAATCACTTTGGATAATCCAAATCTCTGGGCACTCTACATGAGCAACAACCTCTTTGAGAACATCGACCTCAATGGCGCAAAGACATTGCAGCAACTCGACCTTGGACACAACTTGCTTCGCACGCTTGATGTTTCCGGTTTGACCAAACTTCTTGCTCTTGCAATCAACCAGAACTACTTCACATTCTCTACTCTCCCCTACCCCAAATCGACCTATGCGGTTTATCACTATCAAGACCAGGCAAAACTCGATGTTGTTGAAACCGATGGCAAAATCGATTTGAGCAGCGAGGCTGTTGTAAGCGATAACAACACCGAATTCACATGGTTCTATGGTGTTCCCGAAATGAACGATTACGGCGAATGGGAAGGTGAAATTCTCCTTATCGACACTGAATACACTCTCGAAAACGGTGTTACCACATTCCTCAAGCCATTCGACGAGGTAGTGGGAATGCTCACCAACCCGTTGTTCCCATCGCTCACACTTTTCACTCCTAAAATGAGTGTTGAAGGTGCCGGAGTAGAAGGTGTTCAAGGTGATGAAATCAATGCCAAAGTGGTTGGCAACACAATTGTCATCAAGAGCGAGGCAGGCTTGAACGCAACACTCTACAATATCGGTGGCTCACTTGTCAACAAGACTACAACAGTCGATGGCACTACAACAATCACCAATGTTGCTCAAGGTGTTTATCTCCTCAATGTAGGCAACAAAGTGTTCAAACTCCTTGTGAAATAATCCCCAATCTACAATAACGATAGAAGGTCGCCCCCGCAATGGTGGCGACCTTCGTTTTTTATAACAAATTGCTGATATCGTTAAAGCCCATATCCGCAAGGCTCCTTATCCTATTGGAATAATCCTCTTTGCTGCTCGGCGTGGATGCAAGATGAGTGATTACCTGTTTCAAATCCTCCACCGAGTCGGCTACATGGCATAAATGTCGCAATCCGGTGCCATATAGCATTGGGGTGTTCACCACGCAGTGTCCCGACGCCTGCTGCAAGGTGTTGAGAAGTTTGAGTTTGATTCCTGTTTGTTGGAATGTGATAAGCAGATTGATATGCGCCTCCTCGATGAGCTGCGACATCGCCTCGGCAGAGGGGTTGGCAATGATATCCACGCAATTATATTTCTCGCTCAATCGGTATAGCGATTTGTCGGGAGAAAAACCTGCAATTTTCAACCGCCAGCCTTCGGGAATCAGTTCGTTTGTGTGCTTGATGATGAATTTTGCCGCCTTCACATTCTCGGAAACTGAGAGATTGGCATGATAGATGATATAAGGCTTGATGGGGCGATACTCATGCTGCGAACCATTGTCAAAGAAGCATCGCAATAGCCGCACATCCGTCTCGGGATAGCGTGATTTAAGTTCTTCAACATCGGCTTCGGTTATAGCGAGCACCCTCGAAGCATTTCTCACAACACGCTCATAGAAATAGAGTTTCACCCCCTCTAACAGATAATACAACGCATTGGGCGACAACAACGCATTCCCGGCAAGCATGTAATAATAGCGATACTCGATGTTGTGCATTCTCACCATTTTCACTCGCCCCGCGAGTCGCGGCGACGAAAGATAATAGCATGTGTGCAAGCCTTCAAATAGTATCGGTTCATTGTCAATGCACAGATTGTCAAGCAAAGAATCATTTCGCCGGCTCTCTACTATGTATGGACGAGCCGATAATTGCCTCGCAAAAGAAGTGTCGCGATGATAATAGAACACCTTCTCTGCCATAGCCTCGAGTTCGGCACTCGGAGTTGCGTCCCTATACAAAAACACATGCAATATCAATCGCACGCCACTTTCATGCAGACGCTTGATTCGATAATACATATCAATTGCCCCACCATAGGTGGGAGGTGTGGGAGATGCAAGACAAACTATGTGCATTTCTTATTGTTTTCGGTGATTATTGGCAAAGTTATAACTTATAATTGAAAGTAGAAAATAATAGCAGCATTTTTCAGCCACCCGGCATCAACAAACGGCCAAAACCATTAACAATTTTTAACCCGCAATTCGACCAACTACAATTCTCATAATATATCTTTGCAAAAAACAACTAAACCACCTATTATGAAACAGATTATGAAACAGATTACATTTTTAGTTTTGCTCTTCGTTTTGGCAATGCCCGATTTTGTCAACGCACAGAAAAAAGTGATTGTAGAAGATCCTACAGTAGAGACCGCTAATGACAATAGTAAGAAAGTAATCAAGCGAAAAGTTGCTATCGGACGTTTTTCCAACGAAACGGAATATGGCAAAGGCTTGTTCTATGACAAAGACAATGACCCAATGGGCAAACAAGCCCTCGACATTTTGTCGGCAAAGTTGGGAGCCGCGGGCAAATTCATCCTTCTCGAAAGAAACGACCTGCAACAACTGCTTGAGGAAGCGAATCGCAACGGGCAATCAGCACAACAGGCAATTGGTGCCGACTATATGATTATCGGCTCGATAACAGAGTTTGGCAGAAAGAACACAAGCCAATCCCAAGTGTTTACCACATCAAAAACACAAACAGTCGAAGCCGCAGTGAGCATCCGATTGGTAGATGTGGCAACCGGACAAATCATATACTCCGACCAAGGTAAAGGAAGCGCTGAAATTACCACTAAATCCACATTTGTAGGGACCGGTGGTCATGCCGGATATGATGCGACACTTAGCGACAAAGCCATTTCTGCCGCTATCGACCAATTAGTTGAAAACATCATTAACAAACTATCCGACAAGCCATGGAAATCCTACTTCCTATCCTACGACAGTGACGCAATAATCATTGCAGGCGGCAAAAGTCAAGGAATTGAACCCGGCATGGTATTTGCTGTGAAAACAGTGGGAAAGAATGTTAAAAACCCGCAAACCGGCATTATGGTAACCCTTCCCGGCAAAGAGGTTGGAAAAATAAAAGTTGAAGAAACCGGTGGCGACACTCCCGAAACCGAATATTCAATCGTTTCGATGACAGAAGGCACTGTCGATTCTGAGAATTTAAGTAACTACATAATAGAGGAGATTAAATAATGAGCAAGAAATTATTATCGTTGATTAGCCTAATCGTAATCGCATTAGGACTAACATGCTGCAAAACAGGCACATTTGCTTCCGAAGGAGGTAAAGACGATATGGCCTACATTTCGGTGATTTCATCAAGCGGATATGCCGACAAGACGGTTACTGTTTCCATCGATGACACAACGACATTTGATGCCAAAGTGAGACTTGCAAAGCAATCGACAGAAAAAAGGCATGGCGACCTATATGGTATCAAACCCGGCAAACGCCATATAAGAATAACATATCAAGGCAAGGTGTTATATGAGAAAGATATTTTCGTTTCAAGTCAACAAACCAAAACAATTCAGTTATGAAGAATAAAATAATCATTGGAGCATTACTTGTTGCGATAATTCCCGTGCTTTTCTCATCATGCTCATCATCCTCCGACACCCTCTATAGTTGGAACAATTATGAGGCTGTTTCCTACAAATACTCTAAAGACCCATCCGAGAAAAATTTGTTGGAACTACAAAAGTGCTTCGAGAAAATTACATCGCAACCTTCCGGACAACGCAAAGTTGTTCCGCCAGGAATACTTGCCGAATATGCCTACCTGCTCTATAAACAAGGGAAAAAAGAGCAGGCAATCGAAATGATGAATCGAGAAATCGAGGCATATCCCGAATCAAAAGAGTTTATTGAAAAAATTATTAATCAACTTGAAAAATGAGAACCTTATTCACGATAATTATCACCTCCCTGCTGCTTTGTGCCTGCAATTCGCAGTCTTCGGTTACTCGGAGCTCGCTTTATCCCAAAATGTATGAGGAGAAACCCGGCACAATTCTCATAATGCCACCTATCAATAACACCAATCATGCCGAAGCGAAAGAATATTTCTACTCTTCGATGTATGTGCCCTTGTGAGAAAAAGGCTATTATGTTATTTCTCCATTCCTTGCAATGGATTTATTCAAGCAGGAAAGCGCCTACGACAGTGAAATGTTTATCAATGGCAAACTCGACGTTTTTCGTCGTTTCTTCGATGCCGATGCCGTAATGTTCACAACTATAAATGGTTGGGAAAAGCAATCGGGGCTTAATTATATCAAAGTGGATATAAATTACACTCTCAAATCGGCAAAGACCAACGAAATTCTGTTTGAACGAAACGGAGAACTCACCGTTGACTTCACAAG
>JBJEKB010000183.1:0-12314 GCA_051878395.1 Muribaculaceae bacterium | reverse complement strand
AACGAGAGGAATATCAAAATAAAAACGCAGTTTTTGATTTTGGATTCCCGAGTGCAGCCTATCTTATCCAAAGATAGTGCAAACCGAACGCAATACCAAAATAAAAGCAAAGTTTTTGAGGGCGAGGAATTGATGAGTGGAAGCGAGCAGCCGCTACCCCATCAACGCATCCAAGTTTGATATTGAGACTATATTCTTCATTTTTCAGCACTGAATATTTGCGAAAGTAATTCGAGCATAGCCATCGGATTGGGTCTTCTAATTCGTGCTTCCTTGAACATTTCCGGCATTGGCAAATCATTTTTTACCATCCTGCAGAACTGCTCAACATCTTGAATGATAGATTCCGGGGCGGAGAAATTTGCCGACGAGGGAATAGTTGCAAGCAAGCGGAACACATCGTTTTTGTGCTTTTTAATATTCTTTGAATCAACCATTTCACCAGCTTCTTTCATCCTAATCATTTCAAGATATGCCCTGCATTTTAGTGCAATGAGGCTTTCGGGTGATGCTATATGCACTTTGCCTACTTCCATACTGTGTCGAATAGTGAAGTTGTAGTAGTCATCGCTCATTAAGATTGCCGAAAGGCTCGATAAATCATCGCCTGTAGGAACAGGTGTAAGATGTGCATCATCAGGCACATTTATACAATCCAATTTTCTTGAAAACAATTCAATCTGAAAAGGATAGTTAGGAATTGCCGGATTCCTGAATCTGTAATATTGATGTCTTTGTTCAATTCCCGATGAGCCGACATTGCGGTCGGCATAATTAGCAGCTTTCACAAACTCCCAGAATCTTTTAACAAAAGCATCGCTCAATGCTTCTACAACGAGAATCATGTCGATATCTTTTGTTTTTCTTGGTGTTTGTTCAGCCTCCGATTCATGATATGCACACGCTACGCCACCAATAATCACATAATTATCGGCATAATCGGCAAATACTTCGTTAAATTTTTCAATACCTGTTACCATTGCATTTCTTCTATCATTGTTTCAAGTTCTTTGCTCACGCGTTCATCTTGGTGGGATGCGAGTGAAAGATAAAGAGACAACCTATCCACTACGCCATCCTTCATCAAGAATTTCGGATTATATTTCCATATCTCCACAGTCATCTCCCCATAGGGATCTATGATGAGCTTGCTTTTAAATTCGTTGAAATGCTTCTTTGAAACGGCTACAACATTTCTGTCGCTGTCAAGCATTGTGTAACGGCTCAATGCCCTTTCACCACTACACACAAAATCCTCATCACATAATACCGAAGTTGTGATTGTTTGCACAACAGGCGATGTCATATACTTTTCGGTATCGGTCCATAATGCCTTCCCCGACTGCTTAAAAAAAACAGTTTTCTCCTTCCCTCCCGAAAGGCTTACAATTCCATTGTTGTGAAGCCACTGAATACTTCTATTGCAAGTAGCGTATGATGATTGGAATTTGGCGGCAAGTTCTTTACTCGTTAAGCCATTCAACGATGCCACTTGTAAATGATACAATATGATGAGTTGGGCAAACGCCGGCATCTCGTCTCCCGCCTCATTAGCAGCGAGGCTCGTTTTCCTGAATACCGTAAGAAAATCGGGAAGAAAGATTTGCTTGTCTTGACAAATAAAATCAATCCCTTGTTTTGCCAAGCGAGATACTTGATAAGACTGCAAATTTTCAAACAAGCACACGGTCTCAAGCCGGGTAATACTTTTTAGTCTATCCATTTGTTTGGCAAGGACTTTTGGCGTGAGGTCGTCCATATCTTTAACGGCAATAAATAGCGAATCCACGCCGAGCATTTTACCTACAAAATAATCATAGGAATTGCTAAGCGCTATTGGAACATTCTCCAACACAGCTTGTGGTGCATCGCATAGGCATACAGTTTGTGGCAATAGTTCATTCAGCCAATCGATACATTTTTCTATATAATCATCATACTTGCTCATAATCTTATACTATGATTTTGTGCAAAATTAGTGATTTTATTTAGAATATCCAAAATCGTACAAACTTTTTTCAAAATAAAATAATTCATTCCGTGATGCCGACAAACACAAGTTATCGGCTGTGATACAAAGATTCGCCCTCCGCCGTAGCGGAGTGGCGGTCGCTTCGCTGCGCAGCGGTGGAGCATGGTGTCTCGGCGTGAGCCGGATGGCTCGGAACACTGGGAGCACTCGGAGTGGCTTGCTGACGCTCGCCTCGGGTGCAATTATGTGCGGCGTGTAGCAATACATCGCAAAGATACTGCACAGTGGCTCCGAGAATTTGCATTTCGCTACATCTTCCGCTATTTAACCTCGCTTTAACACGCACGCCAGGAAAGCAAGAAATGCAGACCGAAGCCTGCATTTCCTTGATTCCGCCTTCGCGGCGAAATTCATTCACAATATACCAAATTTTCACTTTTTGATAAGAAAAAGTTCAGTGTTTTTGCTCTTGAAAGGAGCGCCTACATTAAGTTTGCCGCCGGCAGTTACCACCTCGGTGGTGTTGGTGTAGATTTTCTGTTTGATAGTAGAACTCGATTCAGTGTAGTCGGAGATTGCACTTGCAGAACCGGTGTAGTTGAAAGTGAAATGCTTGCCATTTTCTGTTTCAATGTCGCCTGTGAAGGTGATTTTGTCGCCATCGACAGTTACTTTAACCGAGCCGGTCTTTGCAAAGCCGTATTTGTTGATTTGGTAACCGTTTTCATCGTAGAACGACAAGTTGGTGCCCATCGGGAACATCATTCCGTAGTATTCATACAAAGTACCTGAGAGGAATTTGCCCGGCTCGTAAGGACCGTAAATAACATCGGCAACGGTGTATTCACCTGCAAGATTGTTGATATTCATGTGCTCGGTATATTTGGTAATCAAGCTGAGGTTAACCACCTCACCTGCACCGACTACATATCCATCCTCGTCAATCGGAGTGTTGAACAATGCCATGGTGTACATGCCATAAGTATTGTAGTAATCTGTCTCGTAGCGACCACCCATACCGGTTGGAACAATGTTCATATCCTCTGTAAGTGTTTTGTAGGCTTTCGGGTCTTGGTTGTCATATTCAACTGTGCCATTGTAGGTTACATGAATGTTTTGAACATTACCAAGGATTTCGTTAGGCTCGGCAAAACCGCCCTTGAAGTCCAATGAGGCACTTCCATCGGCATTATACGACACATTCAATGCGCCATGGCTCAGTGGGAATACATAGCCTTGAGGTTGACCATCTTCAAATCCGGTGCAGTAGAGCACGCAGAACCAAGAGTCGCCCAAATAGAGCGAATAGTTTTCAAAAGATTTGTTGGCTTCGTAACGACCGGCAGCAAGATTGCAGTTTGCCGAACTGTTAACCGGGTCGGGAGCGATAGGATAAACGCGGAGAATCATTTGACCGACTTCGGTGGGGAGACCGTTTGCGATAGGTTTGTCGCTCAAACGGAGGTTGTATTGGCGGCTGCCGTAGAAAATCGAAGTGGCGTAGGATGCTTCCTGCTCAAAATCGTAGGTTACAGGGTCGGTGAAGGTGATAGAATCGAGTTGGCTGTATTCAATTTCCTTCACTTCGCCGGTTTTGAGGTGGATAAGCGCGCTGCGCGATTGAGCAAATGATATTGTAGATGCAAGCAACATGGCTGCAAATAATAATGTCTTCTTCATAATTGATAATGTTTATCTGTTTTTAATTTGTTGATTAATAAGGATTATTTTTTGATTTTGGCAGTCTTGTTGCCGATTTTCACCACGTAGATGCCGCTCGACAATGCCGAAATATCGACTTGCTCGCCGCGCCACTTGTCGTTGCGTTGCATAAGAGCGCCATTGGTGCCGTAGATGTCGAGGCGGGTGGCTTCATTGCCTTCCCAACCGTTCACGATAAGGCTGTTGCCATCGCGCGGCACATACACTGTGATTTTCGACACTTTGTCGTTCTTTAGCCCTTCGACAGCCGAGGGAGAACCTTTTCCAAACGTAATCGCCTTGATTTCATCGATGGCGTAGGTGGTACCTTCGGAATCGGAGGCGACAATTTTTAAGGCACTACTGTCGAAGACGATTTTTGTGATAGCATCGACATCGTAGCCGGTGGATTCTCCCGATGCCGAAGTCACTGTCACTAAATCGGTGGCAAACACGCTGCCCGACAATAGTAATGACGAGGTTAATACAATTAGTTGATTCTTTTTCATAAAATTTTGATAAGTTTTGATTAAATATGGTGCAAAGATATTTACAATTATCTAAAAAAAAAAAGAAAAAAGTGATATTTTTTAAGTATATCTGTGATTTTTATTTCATTTCGCAACAATTTTATGCACTTTTCCTAAAACATCGCATCCGGTACCGAGGCGCTACCGGGGCGTACCTTCGGCACGCAGTTGTGGGGAGGCATTTCGCAACCCCTGCACAACTGCGTAAGTGCAGGGTTATGGACAGGCACGCCACCTCGTGGCTTTCTCGACGCTCCACAGTGCTGCGAAGCAGAGCGCCACACCACCCATCACCGGGCGCAACGGTGGAGCGTGGGTGGCTCGGCGTGAGCCGGATGGCTCGGAACACTCGGAGCACTCGGAGCACTCGGAGTGGCTTGCTGACGCTCGCCTCGGGTGCAATGATGAGTTGCGTGTAGAGAGATGCCACAAAGATAGTGGACAATGGCTCCGAGAATTTGCATTTTGCTACAACTTCCGCTATTTAACATCGCTTTAACACGCCACTGCGCTACAGGGGCGTGGGAAATCGTAGTTAAATTTGGTGAAGGCGACGGAATTTGGCGCGGGATGCGGCTTTTGCGCTGTTTTCCATTGTATCTTTGCACTGCATCCGCCCTGAAAGCAGGAGTTCATGGTCAGGTAGGGACGCGATACATCGCGTCCGCGCAATCAATTGCGTAACGGCTGCCTTGAATGTGCACACTACCACTGCCAAACTACTATTATGGGAAACGTCACATAGCGGTGGACGCAAACAACCCATTTTTAGTCCAACTGGTGCGATTGTTGGCGCGGGCGCGGTTTGAATTGATGGCGCGGGCGCAAAATATTGCGCCCCTACCGGGAAAAAAACATTTGCGACGGCGGTGCCGAACGGCTATTTGCGGCGGCGTACCGAGCGGGTTGCCGAACCGCTGCTCTTGGGCGCTTTCTGCTCCTTGACTTTCGGTGCCTTTTTCTTCTTTTCGGTGGTACTTGAAGTGGATTTCGAGCCGCGCTTGGTGCTGCGTTTTGTCGCAGGCTTGGTCTCAGAGGCTACAACCTCGCGGTTCTCCACTTTCTGCGCTGTGTCGGCTGCGGCAGCCTCTGCCTCGGCGCGCGCCTGGAGTTCCTCGCGTGTAGGCACCCAGAGATGTTTGCCGTAGGAATTGAGGCGGTTGTCGATGCTGTCTTGAGCGCGACGGAGGTCGTCGGGGTCGGGATACATCTGCATGAGCGAGAGGTTTTTGAGGTTTCTTGTCTTGTAGATGTCGCCCTTGTAGAGACGAAGCATGAAGAAATCGTCGTAGTTGTATTTCTCGAGGTTGTTGTCGTTGTCGGTGAAGACATATTGCTGCGAGAGCGTGGCGCGCAGGGCGTCGTATTTAATCCAGAACATAGGATATTTCACAGCCTCGCCACCGAAGTCGCCGGCACGGTGGAGCACCGGGCAGATAGCCTCGATTTTCTGGTTCATGCGGTTGCTCACGCGGTCAAATTCCCAGCGCTCGAGCACATAGTAGCTGAGCACCTCGTTGCAAGGCACGTCGCTCTCCTCGATGGTGAACTTGGGGTTCTTCTCGGTGCTTCCTTTAGCCTCGGTGTAGAGGATGTGGAAGCGGTCGAGCATGTCGCGCACTTTGATTTTATATTGGTCGGTGAACACTTCCCTACCATCGAGATATTCGTATGCTGCAACCTGATTGTTGGCAATCAAGCGCATGATGATGCGGAACAGGTTTTCCTGGTTCTCGGTCGGCTCCTCGGGATAATAGAGCGCCATGTTCTGCTCGTTGGTGAGGTCGAGCGAGCGATACACCACTCGCATCCACACAAGGTCGGCATCCGACACCTCTTCATCCTCGTAGAAGGCTTCCATGCGCGGCGTTACGCCCGGCTGTGCCGATGTTTTCTTGTCGTTTTCGCCTGTGCGTTTCTTCACCACCCCTTGGGCTACGGCATCGCAGCAGCCAATCACTGCCACGAGAGCCACGAGCGAAATTACTTTAAATATTTTCATAACTATATGGATATTAAAGCGTTATTACTAATTTACAATCACCTCCATCGGAGCGAGAACTCGCTCGATGCCGTCGGGGCCCACCGCTTTCACGCGCGAGATGTAGAAGCGCTTGCCGCGCGAGAGGCGACGGAAACTGTTCTTCTGGCGCTCGGAGAATGCGGCTCCGTTGCTCACTTCGGGGATGGCGTTGCCCATCGAGTCGAAGAACACGGTCTCGAAACTGAGCACTTTGTAGGTTACGTTGAGCAGGTCGTCGTCGATGGCGGCTTCGATGCCGGGAGCGGCAAGAAGGAGCGTCTTGGCAAACGGTCTGCCGCCGCGATAGCGGTCTTTGTTACCCTTGCTGTCGTTATAGGTGATGAATGGCATCGGGTCGGGCAACTTGCGCACACGGAAATTGGTGGTGGCGACAGTCTGCGAGCGACCGTCGATGGTTGCCGTAACGGTTACCACAGCCTCGGCACCCACTTTGGTGGGGTGAGCAATCCATTGGTCGCCGTTGCGGGTGAGTGTGCCGTTGGTCATCGATGCCGAGATAGCGTTGTTGGGGATGCCCGGCACAGCGATAGAAATCGGGTTGTTAATACCGGCATAAAGCACATTCATCATGGTTGCCGACACCGTAGCCATAGGCTCTACAACGGTGTAGGAAGATGAAAATTCGTGCTTGGTAACCGAGCCGTCGCCGTGAGGCACCTCGATGTAGCCAGAATAGTCGAAAACGCCGGTGCGGGCAGTAGCCACCTCATACAAGCCGCGGTCGTTGGCGAGTTTTTCGCCGTTGATATATACGATTGGGCGCTGGGTGGTATCCACAGCCGCCATAATGATGTTGGCGGTGTATCGGCTGCCGCGCATCACGTTGCGCGACGATGGGATTACAAAAGCGTTCATCTCGTTCACCCTCACATCGCCTGCGTCGATGTTGGTGATGAGCGCGCCGAGAGCCTCACCCTCGGCATAGCGGATGTCGCTCTGAATCTTCGACAGGAGCGTTACCGCAGCCACCACAGGCATATTTTCAAACATGGTTTCTTCCCACGATTTGAGCGAGATATTGCCTTCGTTCTCTTTGAGATCGGTAGTGAGAGTTTTCGATATGATGTCGCGTTTGATAGAATCGGTGAGGATTTGCGACACATAGTCGCGGAAAGCGTCTATCGAGAGGCGGAGACGCTCCCCTTTGCCGGTGCCGGGGGCGAGCATCACATAGGATGCAGCCTCCAGATTGTCCTGCCCCTTGATATTGTCGAGGGTGGCGTCGGCGCCGTCGGCACTGCGCACAATCGCGAGTTTGAGCGAATCTACAAAGTTGTACAAGCTGTTGGTTTCGCCGCACAGTTCCACCGCCTTGCCATACCACACACCCCCTTTTTCGGGGTTCTGCTCGTTGAACGCCTTGAGCTGTTCCAGCAAGGCTTGGTTGCGCGCCGTGAGAGTGCTGTTGGTGCGCACCATTCCCGCCTCCACCTGAGTGAAGCCGTTCAGGACGTCGCTCGACACGTTGAGTGCGAGCATGGCGGTGAGGACGATATACATGAGGTTTATCATCTTCTGCCTCGGCGACATTCTTGCTATGGTTTGTGAACTTGCCATGTCCTAAAGTGTGTGATGATTAAGCGTTGTTGTCATTGGGGTTGTTGCGGCGGTTGGCGTCGCGGATGATGTCATCTACCGACGGGGGCATGTCCATCGAGGGCATTCCGGGGCGGTACATATTCACGGTCATAGCCTTGAGCATCTTGTCATACACGCCGTTGAGCTGCTGCATGTAGCGAGCCATGCGCTCGGTTTCCTCGCAATAGCGCACGCTGGCGTTGGTGGAGCGCTCATACATGTCGCGGATGTCTTTCAAGCCGGTGTTGATGCGGTCGATGCTGTCGAGTTGCGACGATATGCTCTTGAGTTGGATTTCATAGATGGTGTTAAGACCGCCGATGTTGCGATTGAGGTCGCTCATCTGATCTACATAGCCGCGCGAGCTGGATGAGATGGTCTCGCTGTTGTCGGTAATCGAACGATAGGATGAGAGGAGCGTCTCGCTCACGTTGTTGAGCGCCTCGGTAGTGGCTTTGAGGCGGTCCATCTGCTCGGCGATGCCCGAGAGTTGGCTCAGATAGTTCTGAGTGGCATTGGTGAGTTCAGCCATTTTGGAGAGTTGCTCGCTTGCGGCAGCCATTCTGGCGATGCTTTCCGAGAGGCTCAATGTGTCGGCTTCGCTCAGCGCAATCCCTTCGGGGATGCCCGCAGCGCGACGTGCGTCGCCACCGCTCACAGTTTCGCCGGTGGTATTGCCGCCGCCGTTAATCACGATGCCGCCACCGCCGTTGAAATCGGGACGGTCGTCGGGGTCTTTGGTCTTGAGAACCGGGAACACCTCTTCCCAGTGGTATTCTTTGCTCGGACGGTCGAATGCTGTGAGCACAAACATAAGCACCTCGGTGCCCATACCCACGGCAAGCAGGGTGTTGCCGCCCGGGAGGTGAAGAATCTTGAACAAGGCACCCCAGATTACCACTGCGGCACCGATACTATAGGCGAAATTGAAAAATCGTTGACCTTTCTCTCCCGAAAGGAATTTTTCCACTACATTTTTATATCTTTTTATCTTGCCCATATCTGTGAAGTTCGATTTGATTTGTTATGTATCTGTTTGTTATTTCTTTCCTTTGGCAAAGCCGATTTGGGTTCTCACGCAACGGAATCCGATGTAGGAGCGTTGCTCGTTGGCATATTCCCACATGCGCACATCGGCGCGGATGTCGCGAGCCACATCCTTCCAGGAGCCGCCGCGCACAATCTTGCGGGTCATCTTGTAGGGGTCTTCTTTGGCTGCGTTGTAGCGGTATTCCGGGTTGAGGTCGGAGGTGAGTTTGCCCACGCTCTCGGTGTAGGCTGTCGAGGTCCATTCGCTCACATTACCCGCCATGTCATACAATCCGAAGTCGTTTGGCTCGTAGGTAGCCACTTTCGAGGTGATGAGGTTGCCATCTTTCACATAGTTGCCTTCCATGGGCTTGAAATTGGCATAGAAGCAACCGCGTTCGGCAAGCGGGAGGTCGCCTTCCCACGGATATTTGTTGGCATCCACTCCGGCGCGGGCTGCATATTCCCATTCAGCCTCGGTGGGGAGACGGTAAGGCTCTACATAGACGCCCTGGCGTCCGAGCGAACGGCGCAAGTATTCGGTGCGCCAAGCGCAGAAGGCAGTCGCCTGGTCCCAGCTTACGCCCACCACGGGATAGTCGTTATATCCGGCGTTGGAGAAATACAATCTCACATACGGCTCGTTGTAGGCGTTTTCAAAGTCGTTCACCCACACGGTGGTGTCGGGATACACATTCACGATGTAAGTGTTGAGGAAATCATAGTCGCCTGTGAGCCTGCGGCTTATAGTCTCGCGAATCACCACGCCTTCGTCGTTGACATAGGCGGTGTCTTTCGATATCATCGGCAATTCGGTGGAAACTGCGTGGTCGGTGTTATAATCGCGACGAGTAGGGTCGAGGCGGTATTTGCGCTTGGCAGCCTCGGTGTGGTTGAAGATTTCGTAGCGGAAATTGAGCTGCGTGGGGTCGAGTTCGCGCGCGCCGGTGATTGGGTTGGTGCGATACACGCTCTCGATGGCGCGAGCCTCATCTTCGGTGGGATTTCGCCACGGAATCGGGCGGTTCCAGTTCAAATGCGGTTTGATGGGATTCCCCTCGCGGTCTTCCTCGATTTTGAAAATCTCGTTGCCACCGTAGGCGGGGTCGGCGAGACGCTCGCGGATGATAGAATCGCGCACCCAGAACACAAACTGCTTGTATTTGGAGTTGGTGATTTCGGTTTGGTCCATCCAGAAGGCATCCACCGAGATACCGCGCTGGTCGGCACGGATGTTATCCACACTGTCGTTGGCGGCAGGTCCCACTTTCATCGAGCCACGGTCGATGAGCACCATGCCGTAGGGGGTAGGTTCACTGAACACCGCGCCGCCGATACCGGTAACTTCACCGCCATTCGACATGCTGCTTCCTCCACCCTTCGACGACATGCACGAAGTGAGAGCCGATGTTGCCAATACGATATATAACAAAAGTTTCTTCATAATCATTACATTATGCGTATGCTCTTATGTTTGTTTTTATTTTTGTCTCCTAAGTTTAGTTTCAAATTATACCCCACGAAAAACTCGTGGCTGCCGCTGCTCGCCTTGTTTATGGCGCTCAGCGCATAATCGTAGGCATAGCCCACGAAAAAGTTCTTTATCTCGGCGCCCAGCATGAGCGAAATGGCGTCGCTTGTGCGGTAGGCGATACCGCCCGAGAGGAACTTGTTGTACATCACCCTCATTGTGATGTCGGCTTGCGTGAAGCCGTTGCTGTTGCGCACCAACACCGAGGGCTGCAATTCAAATAACGTATTTTTGAGCGGAATATTGCTTCCCGCCATAAAATAAAATGCGCGTCGCACTTTTGCCTCATACGATTGCTCGCTCGCCTGGTCGGTGCCGAGGCTTATCGTGGGCTGGTTGATATGGGTTGCCGAGATGCCCGCCCAGAACCATTTGTGGGTGTAGAAAACGCCCACCGAGGCATCCAGCGAGGTGCCGTGCACGTCGGTGGTGGGTATCGCCTCGTCGGTGCTCGAGCTTCCCGAGCCACCCTCGCCGTCGCGGCTTGTGGTGCCGCTGTCGCCGCCGATATCGTCGGGGAGCACCACTTCCGAGCCTTTGAATGTCTGGTCGGCAAGCCCGGCTTGGAGTCCTATCGTGAGCCGTCCTTTTAGGAATTTGAAGCCGTAAGCCACCTGGGCGGTGAAGTTCATATTCTTGTAGAGACCGATGCTCTCCTGTTGCATCACAAGTCCGGCGCCGATGCGCTTTCCGAACAACTTAAATGGGGAGTCGGCAGTGATGAGAAACGATTTGGGAGCGTTGTCTATCCCCACCCACTGCATGCGCATTCCGCCGCGCAGACGGATGTAGTCGGTGGAGCCTATAGCCGCGGCGTTGTAGTAGTTGGGCACTGTCCAATATTGCGTGTAGGCGACATCGTCCTGTGCCTGAGCCAATTGCCCGAGCGCCATCACCATCATCACTATTGCGACATATATCTTTTTCATCTCTTCTATTCAAAATAAAACGAAAGCACCACCATCTGTTGCGTCACCTTTTTGAGCGAATTGGTGTATTTGAGCATCGAGGGGTCGTCAGACAAGTCAGGGCGGTCGTGCTTCAAGGCGTCTGTGAGTCCGAAACAGAATTTCAACTCGGGGCAGAACTTGAAAAACGGCAGATAGAAATCGCAGCCGAAGCCCACCGAGAGCAGAAAATCGGTGGATTTAAACTGCAGCAAATCGCTGCGCTTCTTCGAGACGTCGAAGGTTGCCATAACCCCGGTGAGCACGTAGGGGCGCATATTGCGGTAACGCTCCGCCGAGATTTTCAAGTCGAGCGGCAGCAACACATAGTTGTTCTTAACATTCTGCTGCTCACGCTCTTCGCCGTTCACGTTGTGCATCTTCACCACCTTGTTTCCGAAGCACATACCGGGCGAAAAGCGCAGGTTGAAATGCTTCCCGAGACGCAAGTCGGCAAGCACCGTAACATTGAATCCGGGCGAAAACGACGGGATTTCCATATACCAACTCTCTCCGTTCTCTGTTACATAGCCGTTGTGGGTAAACTGGAAATCTTGCGTGTGAGTGCCCACCGAAAAGCCCAGGTGCCAACGCTTGTTATCGACATAAGGGCGATTCAGAATCTTGTCGTTATCCTGTGCCTGCGCACCCAAAGCGGTGGCTACAAGCAACATTAACAGCACAATATGTTTAATTTTCGCATAACTCATTATTGTATTAACGCAAAACATCTCCTGTTATTGCACATCCCCCGATTTTTTCTTCACCGCCCGCCGCGCACAGCCCGCCGCGCGCAGCGCAGCCTATTGGCCCTATTAGCCCTATTGGCCCTATTGAGCATCCCGGTGCAAAGCAAGAATGACATCGGGCGCAGCGCAGCGTCCGCCCCACTCCGCCCGCGACGGAGAGTGCCGCAAAGCTCAAATGGAGAGTGCCGCAAAGCGGCTAACCTGTTCATAACCCGGCACTTACGAAGTTGTGC
>JBJEKB010000182.1:0-12333 GCA_051878395.1 Muribaculaceae bacterium | reverse complement strand
GGCTTTGGACAAATTTGTGGACAACGAAGAATACCACATTAAAAATGCAATCATTCTATCCAACGAAAGAGAGGTTTTTAGAACCGGAAAAGTGTTGTATCTGCCCATTTATTACACCATGTTTCTGCAACCAAGCACCCCCGGCGGATTTCTGATTCCATAGATTTATATTTTCGTTGTCTCTATTTTCCGGGGTGATAATCAGGGGATTTGGGCGAGGATGCGGCGGGCGATGACTGCTGCGTCGAATCGTGCGGCGGCACTCCGGTGCAGGGCTTCGCGCTTTTCGGGTGCGCTCTGCTCTATAGCCCACTCGATTCCGCTACAGAAGTCGGCGATGTCGTCGGCAGGGGCAATCCAGCCGTTCATTTTGTGCTCGATTATGTCTCTTGGACCTCCGGCATCGAAAGCCACTGGCACGCAACCCGATGCAAGTCCTTCTATCAGAGTGTTGCCGAGCGTCTCGTAGTGGGAAGTGGAGATGACAATGTCGGCGGCACGGTAAAAATCGGCAATTTGCGATGGCGGGAGCATCCCGGTGTGGGTGTAGGGGACTTGTAGCCGCTCGAGAAGCGAGGCGTCGCGTATCCCGCCGACGAAAAGAGCGTGAATGCCGCGCCCTGCAAAGCGGTTGAGCACTTCGATGGCTCGCGGGAAGCCTTTCACCGGGTCGTCGAGGCGTGCTGCGCCCATAATCACCACCTTGGCATCGGGCGAAATGCCGAGCTGCGAGCGTAGCGCAGGGTAGGGATGCCAGTCATATTCCTCCACAGGGAAGGCGTTGGGGATGGTGGTTATGTGTGCATTGCGCAGGATGGCGCTTCGGCGGCAGCATTGCTCAAGCCAGCTACCCACTGCCACAAAACGGATGTCGGAGGCGGAGTAGATGCGATGCTTCTCGCTCTGCACCGAGGTGGAAAGGTCGTTGCCGGTGCTGTTGAGGAATGGGCAGGAATGGCACTGTGCTGTGTAATTGTCGCAGGAATAGGCGTGGTGGCAAATTCCGGTGCAGCACCACATGTCGTGCATAATCCACAGCAGCGGTTTGCCGAGCGATGCGATTTTGCCGACCGCGCGGAGCGACATCGCGCCTTGGTTTATCCAATTGACGATTATCGCATCGGCTTCCGCCACAAGCGGATGGCGAGAGAGGTCGAAGCCGCAGGAGGCGGTAGAAACCTTGAACAGATTGGCGCGGCTGAAGCCGTTGCGCACGAAAATTCCGAGCCGCTCGGCAAGGAAATATGCTTTTCCGCGCAGATTGTCGCCATAAGCCGTGATATCGCTGTCGCCGCGATGTGCCGAGGCGTGCATCACGAGCATACGCGCATCTACCCCCTCGCGCTGCAAGGCTTTGAGGAGGCGGTGAGCCGCCACTGCGGCGCCGCCAACGCTATCGCTCTGATTGATGACTACAATCTTCATTGAGCCGATGTATTCGCTTTATATTCAGGCTCGAAAGTTGCCTCTACAATGCGGATATTGCGTAGCGAAGTGCGCGCTTCGATGTAGTCGCAGAATTTCTTGCGCTCGGCAGCCGGGAAGTTTGCCGACAGGCGAAGCATGGCAATGTTCACGGTGTCGGTTTGGTTGGTGGCTACATTGCAGAAAACGCTGCTCGAGAGCGCGATATCGGAAATCTGCGGGAAAATCGCCTTGATTTCGGGCGCAATCTGAGCCGAAATGGTGTTGTGGAATATATTCTTGCTAATCACGGCGTTGAGCGAGTCGATTTGATGACTTTGGGCATTGATTTTCGCCATATTTGTGGCGTAAATCTCGTTGAACACCCCCGACACACTCACCTTCTCGCGCGCAAACGCAACTCCCTGCTCAATTTCGAGCTGGACATCGCCGATGCCCTCCTTCACCAGTTTGGCTTGCATTGCAGTGCGGAGGGAATCGGTGTCGAGTTTGTCGCCGATAAGCGACACCTTGATAAACTTTTCGCCATGGGCAAATTTCACCTCTTTGCTGATAATCTTGGTGTTGGGGAACACAAATTCTTTCTCGACAAAACTCTCGGCGCGCGACACGAAAGCGTTTTCGCGCCACATGTTGATGGTGAGCCAAATGCTCGGCGCCATGGTGAGGATTACAATGGCATAAATAATGCGCTTCATTTTCTTGCTCCACACCGGGTCGAGGTCGGTTTTGCGCGGGAATTTGAGGAATTTCACCCCAAGCGTGGTCGCAAATGCGATGAAAATACAGTTGATGAGGAAGAGATAGAACGCCCCGAAGAAATATTGCAAATTCAGCGTGCCAAGCCCATATCCTGCAGTGCAGAGCGGCGGCATGAGGGCGGTGGCGATTGCCACACCCGGCAACACATTCCCCTTGTGCTTCGACGAGAGCGCCACAATGCCGGCGGCGCCGCCAAAGAAGCCGATAAACACGTCGTAGATTGTTGGCGAAGTGCGCGCCAGCAACTCGCTATGCCCCGAACTCACAGGCGAGACGGCAAAATACACCGTGCTGGCAATGACGCTGAAGCCGGCTGCCATGGCAAGGTTGCGGAATGAGCGCTTGATGAGGTCGAAATCATAGATTCCCACACCCAGACCGATGCCGATGATAGGTCCCATGAGCGGCGACACGAGCATGGCGCCGATAATCACCGCCGCCGAATTGGTGTTCAAGCCGAGCGAGGCGATGAATGTGGCGATAATGAGGATGACAATGTTTGTCCCCTTGAACGACACACCGTCGATAATGCTTTTGACAGCCGTAGCATGGTCGTCGAGGTCGGCTGACATGTCGAAAAAGTTCTTGAAATAGGCTTTAACAGCCGAATATAGATTACCTGCCATAATTCTTGGGTATTAAAAAAGCAAGCCGGAGAACTAATCGCCGACTTGCCAACCAATATCTTTTTAATGAGGAAATCGGCGTGGATTAATTGCACCCGCCGCAGCTGCCGCAATCGCAGCCATGGTCATGGTCATGGTCGTGGTCGCAGCCGCATGAGCAGCCACCGCAGCCGTGTTTGGGGTTGAGTTCCTCGACAGTGGCGTCGCGCACTTCCTTCACCTCGCCGATATAGTGAATCGACTGTCCTGCGAGAGGATGGTTGAAGTCGATTTTCACCATCTCATCGCCCACTTCGAGCACATCGCCATCCACGCGGTGCCCATCTTGAGTGAGCATCTGGATAGTGGCGCCCACCTTCACAATGTCGGCTTGGAACTCGCCATCCACCTCAAATGTAGAGCGAGGGTAGGACTGCACGTAATTCTCGAGGTAGGGTCCGAAAGCCTCCTCGGGAGACAGCACGAAATCGAATTTGTCGCCGGCGGCGAGACCGCGGAGGTTGTCCATAAAGCCCGGAAGCATTCCGGCATCCATTCCGAAAACAAATTTGTCGGGATATTTGTCGGTAAACTGGAACATCAACACATCTTTGGGAGTGGCAACTTCATAGATATCATATACCAATGCCACATATTTTCCTTCTTTTATCTTATCCATATCAAAAATATTATTTTGCCACAAATTTAGTCAAAATTCCCGAATTATAAGCCTGTCCGGCTAAAAAACGTGTTGTTATTACCCGCAATAGCACGTTTTAGTGAGGAAAAGCCAAGCCCGCTACCGATTCGTGCCCACAAAACAAACCCTCTCGCCACGAAGTTGTATTTATTTGAGATTAATGTTTAACCCTCTAATTCCGATGCTATTAACGGAGAAAATGCGTGTTTGTAATAAATTTATTAGTAATAATGTTGTTAGTAATAACTTTATTTCATATCTTTGCACTTGAATAAGATTGAAGATTATGGAGAACAAACCTTTTATTTTTGGTGTTGCCACATCGGGAGATAATTTTACCGATCGTGAGAAGGAAACGGAGCGTCTATTGCTGAATTTTCGGCATGGTGTCAATACTATACTCATTTCCCCTCGTCGTTGGGGCAAAACCTCATTGGTACAGAAAGTGTGTCGCTTGGCGCAATCCGACAAACTGAAAGTTGTGTATCTCGACATTTTTTCGTGTCGCAGTGATAAGGATTTCTATGATGCATTTGCGGCTGCTGTGCTCAAACAAACATCTTCCAAGTGGGATGAGTGGTTGGAAAATGCCAAATTATTTCTTTCTCGCATCAGCCCGAAAATCTCAATGGGTCCGGATCCGATGACCGATTTCTCCATTTCGCTTGAGATGAATCCCAAAAGCAACGATGTGGACGAGATTTTGCAACTTCCCGAAAAAATAGCGCAAAAGAAAGGCTACAATATCGTTGTGTGCATCGATGAGTTCCAGCAGATTGCCGAGTTTAAGGATTCCAAGACATTTCAGAAACGGCTGCGCACGGTGTGGCAGTTGCAAAAGTCGGTGTCCTATTGTCTGTTCGGCAGCAAGAAGCATTTGATGAATGAACTGTTCGAGAAAAAGAGTCTGCCGTTCTATAAATTCGGTGATGCCATTTATCTGCCTAAAATCGGAACTCAGGATTGGGTCGATTATATATGCGGTCGGTTTGAAGCAACAGGCAAACGAATTTCAAAAGAATTGGCGGAAAGAATATGCCTGATAGTAGATAACCACTCGTCTTATGTGCAGCAGTTGGCGTGGTTGGTATGGATTCATACACACGGAACTGCTACCGAGCAGGATTTCGCAGCGGCATATCAAGATATAATCGACCAGAATACCCCATTGTTTGAGAAGCAGACCGAAAGCCTTACTACCTATCAGATGAATTTCCTGCGAGCTGTTTTAGATGGGGTTCAAAGTGAATTTGCCACACAAGAGGTTTTGCAAAAATACCAACTCGGTTCGTCGGCAAATGTGAGTATCGTAAAGAGGGCATTGGTGAAGAAGGAACTCATCGAGGTTGAGAAGCGACAGGTTGTGATTCCCGACCCGGTGCTGAGAGTGTGGCTAAAGAGAGAATTGGGGGTGTAATTGAAATATTGTCTATTTTATATTACCCGGAGAGCATTTTTTCGCACAAATATTATTATCTTTGCAACGATAACCTATTTCACTATTGTTATGAAAGACAAAACCCTAAAATTCAAAGCGGCATTGATGCTGCTCCTTTTTGCAATCGCCACGGCAAGCGCTGCCGATTGGTCGGGGACGCTCCCGGTGATGCACATCAACACAATTGGCGGAATGCCGATTACAAGTAAGGAAACCTACGTGAAAGCAACCTACTATGTCGATGCTCTCGGCATCGATGGCTACAAGGATGTGGCTTCGGCTTCACTTCCCGACACTATGCAAATCCGTGGTCGCGGAAACTACACCTGGACCGGATTTGACAAAAAGCCGTATCGCCTCAAACTCGACAACAAAACGGCACTCTTGGGAATGAACAAGAGCAAACACTTCGTGCTGCTCGCCCATGCCGACGATGACCTCGCGTTTTTGCGCAACACCATAGGATTTCAACTCAGCCGCCTGCTCGGGCTGGCGTGGACTCCCTCGCAGGAGCCTGTTGAGGTGGTGCTCAACGGCAAATACATCGGGTTGTATATGCTCACCGAAAACATTCGCATAGACAAAAACCGAGTGAATATCGTCGAGCAAGCCGATGAGGAAACCGACCCGGAGAAAATCACCGGCGGATGGCTGGTGGAGATAGACAACTACCAAAACGACCCCCATGTGTCGGTCGATGGCATGACCATCACATATCACACCCCCGAGGTGCTTTCTTCGCAACAAGAAACCTATCTCTACGACCAATTCCACGACATTCACACAAAATCGTACATCCGGGATGCCGCTTCCACCGAGTGGGAAACCATCCTCGACAAGGATGACCTCGTGAGATTCTATATCGTTCAGGAAATCCTTGATAATCAGGAGGCTTTCCACGGCAGTTGCTATCTCTACAAGGAGATGAACGAGGAGCGCTGGCACTTCGGTCCTGTGTGGGACTTCGGGAACACCTATCGCCGCGGATACGACAAATATGTGTGGCAAGACCCTGCATTCGGGGTGGAACTCATCGACGGACTCGCACGATTCGACTCCTTCCAGGCTCGAGTGAAAGAAATGTGGAGCGATTTCTATAGCAACGACTATCCAACACTCTCGCAATTCATCGACGACTTTGTCGCAAAGATAGGGAAAGCCATAATTGCCGACCGCAACCGATGGAGCGCATACGGCACCGCCGACGCGGCAGCGGCAACCTCCGATTTCAAAAACCGCCTCGCGTCAAAGACCAAATGGCTCGCAAAACAGTGGGGCAACAGCCAAACTTCCAAAGCCGAGGCTTATTTCATCAACGATGCCCGCTGGGCTCAGGTGTATTGCTGGGCTTGGGACAAAGACAACCCCTATATCAACTACACCGGTGGGCAATGGCCCGGTGAGCAAATCGATAAAATCGGCACTACCGCCAGCGGCGAATTTGACATTTACTGCTGGAAATACTGCGGCTTCGAGCAGATTGCGTCAAACATCGGCATAATTTTCGGCGACGGCGGAGCCGGCGAAGGACACCAAACCGAAAATTTCGACTTCGTCAATGGTGCCTACTACAACAAAGACGGACTTGCCGACAGCGCTGTAGATGGAATCGCGGAAAATCAATCGCCAATGCCGGTCTATAATCTCATGGGAGTGAAAATCGGCATGGTCGAAACCCTCTCTCAAGCGGTGGCAACCCTCCCCAACGGGCTATACATAATCGGCACGCAAACGGTCTTCATCCACCGCTAATCCCCGCTTGCGGTAGGATTATCAGGATTTTGGACCTATACCATATTTTTTTAATTCTGCAGCAGAAACGAAATAAAGGGCTGAATCCGGCAATGGACCAGCCCTAATTTTTAACCGCACATTTTCCGGGACTACATAATATTTTCGTTATCCCTTGATTACGGCTACAGGGAATAGTTTTGTCCTTACTTTTACGAGGTCGGCTTCGTTTGCGATGACCTCTTCAATATTTTTGTAGGCTCCCGATGCCTCTTGCATGTCGTCCTGACTGCGAATCGCGTGGACGATACCTTTTGCTTCGAGTTGTGCAATTTCCTGTTGCAAGTCAAGGGTCTTGATAGCCATTTTGCGCGACAATACGCGACCGGCGCCATGTGAGCAGGAACAGAACGAATCTGGATTCCCAAGGCCTTCCACGATGTAGGAAGCCGTACCTTGTGAACCGGGGATGATACCTATAACTCCTTCACGGGCCAGTGTGGCTCCTTTACGGTGCACTATAACATCCTGCCCAAAGTGGTGCTCAACTGCTGCATAGTTATGAGCAATGTTAATCATCGGCTCAAATTCGATACCTTTCAGTGAATCTGCTAAGACCTCTTGAATGCGCTCCATCATCAACTTTCTATTGCAAAGAGCAAAGTCAACGCAGTACTTCATTTCATCCCAGTACATACCAAACTCTTTTGTCCCGCGTGCGATGAACGGCAGCCGTATCTCGGGAGATACCACCGAGTGCCATCTTTCATTCAGGGTTGCGGCAATCTTGTTGTAGAAATCGCCAACCTGCTTGCCGAGGTTGCGTGAGCCGGAGTGAATCATAATCCAGAGTGTTCCATCCTCGTCCTTTTGCAATTCGATGAAGTGGTTGCCACCACCTAACGTTCCAATTTCGCGTCTAATAGAATGTTGTCGGCGCTTGACCACCTCCAACTGGTCGATGTCATAACCTTCTGGGAGGTATCTTTCATCCTGTGGCTCGTCATGGTGGTCCATACCCAGTGGAATACGCTCACGAATACCCTTCATGATTTCCTTGCGCAAAACTTCTGTAGGAATCTCGCTTGTATTCCAATTGGTCTTTACTGCGCACATTCCGCAACCGATATCCACTCCCACGGCATTAGGAATAACCGCATCTTTGCATGCAAGTACACCACCGATAGGCATTCCCATGCCGGTATGCACATCGGGCATAATGGCAAGGTGATGGAAAAGGAAAGGAAGGGTGGTGAGGTTTTCAATCTGACGCATGGCAGACTCTTCCACCTTGTCGGTCCAAATCATCACCGGACGGTTGTTAATAATCTTTACTTCCATTGTCTTTTTTTCTTTTAGTTGTTACTTCTTTTTTAATAAGTGGTGCCTCTTAGCTCAATTCAATACGCATCCGGTTTCTCCCGAATCGCGATGCAAAGTAAAATAGGTGCTACGCAATCTTTCTGCGTAGATGAAATAATCTTTCAAAAATCTGTGAAAAAAGTGCATTTTTTGAGTTTTACGCAAATAGATTGCGTAGAAAAGTTGTATCTTCGTAGCATCTTTAACTAATACTTGTCAACTATGCCTGCAAATAAGAATGCTTTGATTCGCTACAAGACCATCGACAACTGCCTGCGCAACTGCTATCGGCGTTGGACGTTGGAAGACTTGGTTGATGCCTGTTCTGATGCCCTCTATGAAATGGAGGGAATACGCAAAGGCGTTTCGGTGAGAACCGTTCAGGGCGACATTCAGATGATGCGCTCCGACAAACTGGGTTACAATGCCCCAATCGAGGTGTATGAACATAAGTATTATCGGTATGGTGTCAAAGGCTATTCCATTATGAATATGCCGATGTCGCAGAACGACTATGACGTGATGCAAGAGGCGGTTGACATGCTTCGCCAGCTGGAGGACTTCGAGCAATTCTCCGAAATGTCGGATGTGGTAAGCCGTTTACAGGACAAGTTGGCGATTAGCCGTAACAACCGCAAGCCCATCATCCATTTCGACAGTGTGCCGAATTTGACCGGCATTCGTCTGCTAAACCCTCTGTATAACTATATCTTGCACAAGCAGACGCTTCGCATCGTGTATCAGTCGTTCTCTGCAAGAAAACCGACAGAGTTTATCCTTTGTCCCTATCTCTTGAAAGAATTCCGTAACCGCTGGTTCTTGTTTGGCTCCAGGGCGGATGACTTGAAACTTTTCAATTTGCCTCTCGACCGTATCAAAAGTGTGGAACCCACCTTAGTGCCTTTCAGGGAGAACCCCGATTTTGACCCGGAACACTTCTTTGACGATGTAATCGGTGTGAGCAAAAACATCAAAAACACCCCAAGAACCATCAAGTTTTGGGCAAATGCCGAGCAGAGCAAGTACATTCTCACAAAACCGATTCACAAGTCTCAAAAACTGATTAGTAGAAACGAGGAAGATGGCAGTTGTAAATTTAGAATTGATGTGGTCATCAATTTTGAGATGTACTCGGTCTTCATGTCCTACGGGTCCGGAATCAAGATTCTCTATCCAAGAAATGCCATGATGTATATGCGAGACAAATTGAAAGAGGCTCTTGATTTATATGATAAAACAGTGTAGGAGACGGGCGCAAAGATATCCCGCTCGGCTGTTGCGGTAGGATTTTTGCGTTTTTATTCGTATCTTTGCGCGGTAATAGCTACTGCAATGAAAAGAAACGATTTTGAGATTATGGCTCCTGTGGGGAGCTACGAATCGCTCACTGCGGCGATTCAAGGCGGTGCCGATGCCATTTATTTTGGCATCGAGGGGTTGAATATGCGCGCCAAGTCGTCAAACAATTTCACTATCGACGACCTCCACAAGATTGCCGAAACTTGCCGTGAGAATGGGCTAAAAACCTATCTCACAGTGAACACCGTAATCTACGACGAGGATATCGACACCATGCACAAGGTGATAGAGGCGGCTCGCGATGCCCGCATTTCGGCGATTATCGCCAGCGATATGGCGGCGATTCTCTATGCCCGGAGCATCGGGGTGGAGGTGCACATCAGCACCCAGCTCAATGTGTCCAACACCGAGGCGGTGAGGTTCTATTCGCAGTTTGCCGATGTCGTGGTGCTTGCCCGCGAGCTCAATCTCGAGCAGGTGAAGCGCATCCACGATGCCATTGTGGCGGAAGATATCCGCGGTCCTCACGGAGAATTGGTGCGCATTGAGATGTTCTGTCATGGCGCGTTGTGCATGGCGGTGTCGGGCAAGTGCTACATGAGTCTGCACGAAACCGGGGCGAGTGCCAATCGCGGTGCGTGCCGCCAGATTTGCCGCCGCAGCTACACCGTGAAGGATACCGACACGCAAGAGGAACTCGAAATCGAGAACAAATATATCATGTCGCCCAAAGACCTCAAAACCATCCATTTCCTCAACAAAATGATTGATGCCGGGGTGAGGGTGTTCAAAATCGAGGGGCGCGCTCGCGGCGCGGAATATGTGCGCATTGCGGTGGGCTGCTACAACGAGGCTATCAATGCCTGCATCGACGGCTCTTTCTCCGACGAGAAAATCGCCGATTGGAACACGCGTCTCAACAAGATTTTCAACCGCGGCTTCTGGAACGGCTATTACCTGGGGCAGCGTCTCGGCGAGTGGACTTCAAAATATGGCAGCAGTGCCACCAAGGTGAAGGTGTATGCCGCCAAGGGTATCCGCTACTTCTCCGGTATCGGGGTGGCTGAATTTCAGATGGAAGCCGGTGAGCTGCATCTTGGCGATGAGATTGTAATAACCGGACCCACAACAGGCGCCGTGATGCTCACAGTGAAAGAAATCCGCGTGGATTTAAAGCCTGTAGAGAAAACCGTGAAGGGGGAACGCTTCTCTATCAAGGTGGATGAGAAAATTCGCCCGAGCGACCGTCTTTTCATCTGGAAAGACACCGGTGTCGCCCCTTAGTCCATCGGCATCAGCCCGATATAGGTGCTGAAATAGGGGTCGGTGCTCAATTCGAGATACTCGTGATAGAACCGAAAATAGAACACGGTGCGCTCGCCGTTGTCGTAGATAATGCGCACTGCGTCGTCGGGGTCGAGGTCGAGCCAGTCAAACCCCACGCTCACCCATCGGTGGTAATCGTCGTAGAAACATTGCTCTCCGCGCCCGTTGGAATAGAAATAAAACTGCTGGAAATCGGGATGGTTGGTGTGCACATTCCCAAGGTCGGTGTATCTCACCTCCCACGCGCCCGTGAGGCGTGAAAACCAGTTTTTGTCGCAAGACGAAAGCGACAACATCACCATTATAATAAACAGATACAGTACACTCTTTCTCATATAGTTTTAGTTGATAATTAACCACTTTTTCACAGTCTCACTGTGATAATTTCGGCATCGCCCTTGAATTGAGCCGCCGAGGCATTTGCCGGGAGCATCACTGTCTCCCCTTTGCCTATCTCCACGAAATCTCCACCATCGATGCTCACCATCGCCTCTCCGCCCACGGCTGTGAGGATGAGGAACGATTCGCAGGAGGTCAAATCGAGTGTGGCAGAGCCTTTTACACACAATTTGCGCACCTCGAAGCAAAATTCCTTGGCAAGAACCCACTCGCAGTCGCTCACCTTCACCGGCAATGTGCGGTAGTCGTCCTGCACCGTGTAGTCGATAGCCTGCTTCGCCTTGTCGATGTGCAATTCGCGCTTGTTGCCCCGGGCATCGCGGCGGTCGAAATCATAGAGGCGATATGTGATGTCGCTTGCCTGCTGAACCTCCAAGATTAGGTTTCCCGCACCGATGCTGTGCACTCGCCCTGCCGGAAGATAGAACACATCGCCGGGCTTGCTGTCATATTTGGCAATCACATCGAGGATGCTGTTGTCGGCTATGCGCTCCTCCACCTCTTGTGGCGACACCTCGCGCGACAATCCGGCATAGATTGCGGCATCGGTAGTCGCTGAAATCACATACCACATCTCACACTTCCCCGATGCGTCGTGCAGTACACGTGCCATTGTGTCGTTGGGGTGCACCTGAATCGACAAATCTTGCTTGGCATCGATAAATTTGATGAGAATGGGGAATTTGTCGCCAAATTCGCGATAGCAACGCTCTCCCACGAGCGCCTCGCGATACTTTGCCACGAGGGTGCTCAAATCGCAGCCGCTATCGGCTCCGTTGGCAGCCTTTGTGATAAATCCGGCGATACCCGAGACCTCCCAACTTTCCCCCACTGTCCGGCTTGGCAATGCAACGCCTTTGAGGGCGGCGATTTGCTCGCCTCCCCAAATGGTCTCCTTGTAGCAAGGGGCAAATTTTATGGGATGTATGTATGACATATATAACAAATTGGGGCGTAAAGTTACGAAAATAATCTCATCCACACCACAAATCGGGTCAAAAACAGCCTGTTCATGCCCAAAATCGCCCGAAAAACGCATTTCCGGGCAACCGAACGGTGCTTTTGGCTCCCAAAGCCGGGGCTATCCTCGTTGCCGCCATTTCGTGTGTTGTTGCAACAAATATTTGTGAAAGAATTTGGAATTTAAAATTATTGTGTATATTTGCAACAAATTTTTAATTTTGTGTTTATGTATTTGTGTTTTATTACATTTTAATATCATGGACCAATCGCGTAACTATTCAGCTATCGGGTGGACGCAATGAAGCGGGTGTTCTATTGTTCAC
>JBJEKB010000181.1:0-2849 GCA_051878395.1 Muribaculaceae bacterium | reverse complement strand
TTACGTTTTTTATCTCGACTGGCTTATAATTCGGGATTTTTATATAAATTTGTGCTATGGAAATTACTAATAACATTATCAAAATGGTCGCTTCGCTCGATAAAAAGAAATATCGGGTGGAAAATGGCGTTTTTGCTGTCGAAGGCACTAAGGCTGTGCGCGACACTTGGGACTATTTCTCTTGCCGTATGATTATTGCCACAAAGCAATGGTACGATTCTTTCGGTCATTCGGGTCATCTCGGCAAGATTATGTTCGCTTCCAAGGCTCAGTTGGAGCGTATGTCGCATTTCTCGACTGCTTCCGACGTTATCGCCATCTACGACCTCCCTCAATACGAAATCAATCCCCAAGAGATTCGTTCAAGTCTCACTATTGCCCTCGACAACATTCAAGACCCGGGAAATCTCGGCACGATTATCCGTATCGCCGACTGGTTCGGGATTAAGAACATTGTGTGCAGCGACACCACTGTCGATGTGTTCAATCACAAGGTGGTTCAAGCAACGATGGGAGCGATTTCGCGCGTGAAAGTGCATTACACCGATTTGGAGGATTTCCTCTCGCAAGATTGGGGCGTGCCGGTCTATGGCACCTATCTCGATGGCGAGAATATCTATCAATCTGCTCTTTCTCCGGCGGGTATTGTGGTTATGGGCAACGAAGGGAAGGGTATTTCTCCCGCTCTTGCCGATTGCATCTCACACCGCTTGCTCATCCCATCCTATCCTCCTGGTGTCCCCACTTCCGAGTCGCTCAATGTCGGCGTGGCTACTGCCATCACGATAGGGGAGTTCCGTCGTAGGTCTTTCATAAAATAATCGCTTATGGCTAAAGTTAAATCCACTTTTTTCTGCTCTAATTGTGGCAACGAGTCGCCGAAATGGGTCGGTAAATGCCCGGCTTGCGGCGAATGGAACACCTATGTGGAAGAAAATGTTGTCGCTAAGCCTGCCAAGCGACATTCTGCGCTTGTAGCCGACGGGTCGCATGTGGCTCCGGTGCGAGTGGGTGATGTCGAGTCAGTGGAGGTGAAGCGCATTGTCTTGCCGAGCGGTGAATTGAATCGTGTGCTGGGCGGCGGACTTGTTCCCGGCTCGATTATTCTCATCGGTGGTGAGCCGGGCGTGGGCAAATCCACTTTGGTTCTCCAGAATATGCTCCGTATGCGTTCGCGCAAGGTGCTTTATGTCTCCGGTGAGGAGAGTGTACAGCAAATCAAACTCCGCGCCGACCGCATCGGTGGCGAAACAGGGGAGTGCTACCTCGTGTGCGAGACTTCGCTTGAAGCGATTTTCTCTCACATTAAAAATTTCTCCCCCGACATCCTCATTATCGACAGTATCCAGACTATCGCCACCGATGCTCTCGAATCGGTCGCCGGCAGCGTGGGGCAGGTGCGCGAGTGCGCTGCCGCGCTTCTCCGTTACGCCAAGGAGTCGGGCACTCCGGTCGTCCTCGTTGGGCACATCAATAAAGAGGGGAGTATTGCCGGACCTAAAGTGCTTGAGCATATTGTCGATGCCGTGCTACAGTTCGAAGGCGACAGTCACTATATGTACCGAATCCTTCGCGCCATAAAAAACCGCTTTGGCAGCACCAGCGAGATTGGTATCTACGAAATGAACAATGCCGGACTCCGAGAGGTTACCAATCCCGGCGAAATGCTCATGCTCAATGGCGACCAAAAACTCTCCGGCATCGCTGTCGGCGTTACTGTCGATGGCTTGCGCCCATTTCTCATCGAGGCGCAGGCGCTCGTGAGCACTGCCGCCTATGGCACACCGCAACGCTCGGTTACAGGATTCGATGCCAAGCGAATGAACATGCTCCTCGCTGTCCTCGAAAAACGTGTCGGCTTCAAACTTGCCTCCAAAGATGTTTTCCTCAACATCGCAGGCGGTCTCAAAGTCAACGACCCGGCTCTCGATCTCGCCGTTATTGCCGCTATCCTCTCTTCTAATGTCGATTTACCTATCGACCGAAGTATCTGTCTGACAGGCGAAGTGGGGCTTTCCGGCGAAATTAGAAGCGTTACTCGCATCGAGAACCGTATCCTCGAGGCGGAAAAACTCGGATTCAAATCTATAGTTATCCCCAAAAACAATCTCAAAGGGATTGATATATCAAAATTTAAAATCAGCATAGAAGAAGTTAGTAAAGTAGAAGAGGCTGTTAGACTCTTGTTTAGTTAATCACTGTTAAATTTTTGATGGTGATTAAACCAAATGTATTCATTTTAGTCAAATAATCGAATAAACAAAAAACTACAAAAATGAAAAGAATTATTTTATCTCTTATAATGGTTCTCGCACTTGGTGCAGCATCCGTTTCTGCTCAAGACACCAAGCCTTGCGAGAAGAAATGTCCGAAGACAGAATGTACTTCCGAAAAGAAGTGCGATAAAAAGTGCGACAAGCCTTGCGACAAGAAAGCCGACAAGCCTTGCTGCGCAGGCGATAAAAAGTGCGACAAGAAATGCGACAAGAAGTGCGACAAGCCTTGCTGCAAGAAAGGCAACAAGAAATGCACTAAAAAATAAGTCTATTAATTCTTCAAATACGATACTAACTTTTTCTACTTGATAAAGTCGATACCTGTTTGACACACTACCTGAGAAGATACAGTCAACCGTAATGGTATCACAGTCAAATATACACCTGCAATTCCAGTGAATGAAATTGCAGGTTTTTTAGTGTCCGCTAAAAGTTGAGGGCGGCAAGACAGTATGCTTCGAGCACAGATTATTCGGCGGTCGAGGCTGTTGTTTCAATTTCAAGTCCCCCATCAGGTAGGAGGGCGTATCAAAATTAGATGCGCCCTCTTTTTCTAATATGTTGTAAAACATA
>JBJEKB010000180.1:0-2863 GCA_051878395.1 Muribaculaceae bacterium | reverse complement strand
GCTCTTGAAGGGTGCAATAGCGCAATCGTCTTGGTGGATAAACATTGCCTTCACCACGAGGAGGTAGTAGTAGAGCGACACGATTGTGTTGATTAACGCGATGAGCACAAGCACATACATCGACACAGTGCCGGCTTGCAATGCCGAGGTGAAGATAAAGAATTTGCTGAAGAATCCTGCAAACGGCGGGATACCTGCCAATGAGAACATTGCAAGCATCATGGCTACCGAAAGCTTCGGATTTGTCTTGTAAAGACCGTTGTAGTCGTCGATGTTCACCTTTCCACAATTGTTTTCGATGGCTTGGATTACACCGAAAGCGGCGAGGTTGGAGAAGATGTACACAAGGACATAGAACATCAAAGATGTCATACCGAGTGTCGAGCAAGCGATAACACCGAGCACGATGTAGCCGGCTTGCGAAATCGACGAGAATGCGAGGAATCGCTTGAGGTTGGTCTGGCGGATGGCGAAGAGGTTACCGATAGTGATTGTGAGGATGATGAGTGCATAGAGCATCCATTCCCACACTTGAGAATACACTGCGCCGAATGCCTGCGAGAGAACCACAAGGAAAGAGAATGCAGCGGCACCTTTTGAGATAACCGAAAGATAGGAAGTAACGCTTGTGGGTGCGCCTTGATAAACGTCGGCAGTCCAGAGATGGAACGGAACGAGCGACAATTTGAAACCGATACCGGCGATGACGAAAGCGAGAGCCACGATGAGCAATGCGCTTGTGTCGCCAATCACGCAATATGCGATGTCGTCGAAATAGAGAGAACCGCTGAGGGCATAGACAAACGAAAGACCCATGAGCAGAACTGCAGATGAGAAAATCGCTGTGAAGAGGTATTTGGCAGCCGCCTCATGGCTCTCGTAGCGACGCTTGTCGAAAGCGACAAGAGCAGCGATGGGGAGCGAAGCCATTTCCAAGCCGATGATGAAAAGGAGGAAGTGGCGAGCCGACACCATGAAATACATACCGAGGAGGGTAACAAGGAGCAACGAGTAGAATTCGCCGCGACGCACGGTGATAAATTCACTGTTTGCCCATTTCACCGATTGAACAAGCACAATGAGCATACCGATGTTGAGGACGCATTTCACAGCCGAAGTGGCGGTGTTACCCTCGAACATACCGGAGAATGCCGGAGCAGCGGTGAAGAAAGGAGCCGCAATGGTAAATACACCAAACACGACAGCAGTGAAGGCTGCAAGCCCGCTTTGCGCTTTTTTAGGCAAGAAGAGGTCGTAAAGGAAGACCAAAAGGAATACGAGAAGCAATCCAAGTTCTTGCGGCATATTTAAAAACTGAGAATAATCCATTGTTTCAAATCAAAATTAGTTGTTTATTGAGGCAGAACTTGAATAATAGTCAAGACTCCGTTTTTAATAATCTCGCTGAAGAAGTTAGGGAAGCAACCGATAGCAGCCACACACACGATGAGTGTGATAGTGGAGAGTCGCTCGTACCACTCGGCATCGGTGAGCTCGCGGTGATGCTCGTTTTGCACGGCACCGAAGAGGAGTTTTCCAACGACACGGAGGATATAGACCGCAGTGATTACAATCGAGCAGCAAGCAATGATTGTGAATACACGGTGGAACATATCGGCGTGCTGGAATGAACCGACGAAGATAGTCATTTCGGCAACGAAACCGCTAAGACCGGGGAGACCGAGCGAAGCGAGACCGGCAATGACATAACCAACCGAGAGGAAAGGCATAATCTGCATCAAGCCGCCCATTTCGCGCACGTCGCGATTGTGAGTACGACCATAAATCATACCGATGAGGGCGAAGAACAATGCAGTCATAAGACCGTGGGAGAGCATCTGCATAACAGCACCGGTGATTGCAGTGGTGTTGAGCATGAGGATTGCGAAGAGCACCAAACCGCAGTGGCTCACCGAAGAGTAGGCGTTGATGTATTTCAAGTCGGTCTGAACACAAGCGCTGAAAGCACCATAAACCACACTAATACCTGTGAGGATGAGGAAAATCCATGAAAGTTCGGCGGCAGCCTGAGGCATCAAGTAGATAGCGACGCGGAAGCAGCCGTAGCCTCCAAGTTTCATCAACACACCGGCGTGGAGCATCGACACCGCAGTGGGGGCAGATGCGTGACCGTCGGGCGACCAAGTGTGGAATGGGAACATAGCACCAAGGACACCAAATCCGACAAAAGTCATCGGGAAGAGGAAATATTGCCAATTGGTGGGGATAGCTGCATTTTGAGAGATTTCGAGGATGTTCATTGTGATGTTGCCATCAGCAGCGCTATGGTAGTAGATACCGATAATGCCGAGCATGAGGAATGCCGAGCCACCCATGAGCATAAGTGTAAGCTTCATTGCCGAATAGTTCTTGTTGCCCGAGCCCCAAACACCGATGAGGAGGTACATAGGGATGAGCGCAACTTCATAGAACATGAACATTGTGAAGAGGTCGATGCTGATGAAGAAGCCAAACACACCTGTTGACAACAAGCAGAACCACATGAAATACTCTTTGGGGAGCGGATTGATTTTCCAGGAGGCGAAAACACCTGCGAAAACGATAATCGACGAGAGGATGAGCATCACAACCGAGATACCATCCACACCGAGGGCGAGATGGATGTTGAGAGGCTCAAACCACATCCAAGAATCTGTAAAGAGCATCGGAGCCTGATTCCCGGCTTCGCGGAGCGCGAGGAACTGGTAGGTAACCACTGCCGAGAGGGCGAGAAGCGCTGTGGCTCCGACTACACAGATTGTTCTAATCACTGCCATGCGTTTACTAAGCGCAAGTGATGCGAGCATGAGAACAGGGATTACTACAAAATATATTAATATGTTTTCCCAAATCATAATTGTAA
>JBJEKB010000179.1:0-12460 GCA_051878395.1 Muribaculaceae bacterium | reverse complement strand
AACATTTTGAAAATTATTATGCTATGTCTTTTCATTTGAGTGCCCAAATATAAGATGTTGTTTTTGTTTCTCCAAATTTTTTCAACAAAATTTTTAATAAATTAGTTGCAAAATGCTACAAAAATGGCAAAACATGCTCTATAACATAAAATGAGCCGCACGATGTGCGGCCCTATTAACATTCCGTAACACGAAATTTGGCGATTCGTCGGTCTAAGGCATTGCGAGAACAAATGGTTCGATGGGGGTTTTTACTTCCCCTTTTTTCACCATTTCTTTGAGGAAAGCGGCGGCTTGGGCGTCGGTGTCAAATCCTTTTATCACCACATGGTGGTCGCCGTCGTGGTTGATTACCACTATGGCAGGGTAGTTCTGCTCCACGAGGCGCTTGCGGAACATCCTGGCGTTGAACACCTGCTTGAAGGTGGCAACCACCACTCCGAAGGCGGGCTTCTCCGCCCCTTCGGCAGGCTCGACGATGCGCACCCGCTCGGTTTTCATCCTCACCTCCTCGCCGTTGATTGTGGTTTTTGTGCCGCGGTTTTCCTCGTCGATACGCGCTTGCGTCTCGGGGTCGATGCTCAGCGTCTCTTTCTCCTTGGCGATAGAGTAGGCGTTGCGGTAGTTTTGCTCCGTGGTCTTGCACCCGGTGAGGAGGAGGGCAGCGGCGGCTATGAGTGTGATTTTGATATTCATAATTCAAAAGTTTTCTGCAAAAATACAAAAAACATGATTGCAGAGGCGAATTTTTGAGTTTTTTTTGATTTTCGCTTTGATTTGGGCTGCGATTTTTGTATTTTTGCAAGAATTGAGAAAAATGCAGCATTTATCCATGAAAGAGAACGACGAAATCGAAGCAGCAGGCGCAACGGGGCAGGGCGGTTACGACAGCCTTGTAACTCTCGACTGGCGCACACACATACGCCGCCGCCCGGGCATGTATATCGGCAAGCTCGGCGACGGCTCGAATCCCGATGACGGAATATATGTAATATTTAAGGAGGTGGTTGACAATGCCATCGACGAGCACACCCAGGGCTATGGGAAGGTGATAGAAATCGAAGTGGATGAGAAAACCGTGTCGGTGCGCGACTATGGGCGCGGCATACCGCTGAAATCGGTGCGCGACGCGGCGTCGAAGATGAACACCGGAGCGAAATACGACACCGAGAACTATTCGATGTCGGTGGGACTCAACGGCGTGGGCATCAAAGCCACCAACGCGCTGTCGTCGTCGTTTTTCATCCAGTCGGTGCGCGACGGGCAGAAAGTGAGCGTGTCGTTCACCGCCGGCGAACTCGTCGAGGAGACCGAAATCACCCCCACCGACGAGCCCGACGGCACCTTAGTGCAGTTTGCCCCCGACGACAGCATCTTTGTGAACTACAGCTATCGCGAGGAGACCATCGAGACCATGGTGAAGAACTACAGCTATCTCAACACCGGGCTCACCCTCGTGCTCAACGGCAGGAAATACCACTCCAAGAACGGACTCTGCGACATGCTGCGCGACTGCATGACCAACGAGCCGCTATATCCGCTCATCCACCTCACCGGGCACAACATCGAGGCGGTGATAACCCACACCGCGCAATACGGCGAGGAATACTACTCCTTTGTGAACGGTCAGCACACCTGGCAGGGAGGAACGCACCAATCGGCGTTCCGCGAGGCAGTGTCGCGCACTGTGAAGGAATTTTACAACAAGAACTTCGAGTATTCCGACATCCGCAACGGAATTGTCGCTGCCATAAGCATCCGCATCCAGGAGCCTACCTTCGAGAGCCAGACCAAGGTGAAACTCGGCAGCAGCAACATCTCGACAGCGCCCGACAGCATCACCGTGTATAAGTTTGTCAACGACTTTATAAAGAAAGAGCTGGACAACTACCTGCACAAGCAGCCCAACACCGCCGAAGTGCTGCTGCGCAAAATCCTCGACTCGGAGAAAGAGCGCAAAGCGATAGCCGGAGTAACCAAGCAGGCACGCGAGCGCGCCAAGAAAGCCACCCTGCACAACAAGAAACTGCGCGACTGCCTCATCCACCTCAACGATGCCAAAGGAGACCGGCGCGAAGAATCGTCGATATTCATCACCGAGGGAAACTCGGCAACCGGCTCCATCACCAAGATACGCGATGTGAAAACCCAGGCGGTGTTCTCGCTCCGAGGCAAGCCGCTCAACAGTTTCGGCAAAACGCAGAAAGTGGTGTATGAAAACGAGGAATTCAACCTGCTGCAGGCAGCGCTCAACATCGAGGAGGGGATGGACGGCTTGCGATACAACAAAGTGATAATCGCAACCGATGCCGATGTGGATGGAATGCACATCCGCTTGCTCATGCTCACATTCCTGCTGCAATTCTTCCCCGACCTCATCAAGAAAGGGCATGTGTATATCTTGCAGACACCGCTGTTCCGCGTGCGCAACCGCAAAGAGGCAAAGAGGCAGAGCCGCAAGAGCAAAGACGCCGCCGCCTCATCGACCGTAGAAACATACTACTGCTACACCGATGAAGAGCGCGTGAAAGCCATCGAGACACTTGGCGACAACGCCGAAATCACCCGATTCAAAGGACTTGGAGAGATCTCGCCCGAGGAATTCAAGGAATTTATCGGACCCAACATGCGCCTCGACAAAGTGACGATGCGCAAAGACGACTCCGTGAAAGAGATGCTCGAATTCTACATGGGCAAAAACACCATGGAGCGCCAATCGTTTATAATCGAAAACCTTGTAGTAGAAGATGACACCGACATCGACATCGCATAAGCGCCCGCGAGTGGCGTTGTTCCCGGGGTCGTTCGACCCCTTCACCATCGGGCACTACTCGATAGTGCAGCGCGCCCTGCCGCTATTCGACCGCATCGTGATAGCCGTCGGCGTGAACGGCGCCAAGCGCTCGATGTTCAGCGAGCAGCAGCGGATAGAGATGATAGCGTCGCTCTATCGCGACGAGCCGCGCGTGGAGGTGGTGAGCTACGAGTGCCTCACCGTTGACCTTGCGCGCCGGCACCATGCCGACTTCATCCTGCGCGGAGTGAGAATGATAGCCGATTTTGAATATGAGAAAAACCTTGCCGAGGTGAATCGCGCCCTCGCCGGCATAGAGACAGTGCTGCTCTACACCCTCCCGGAGTATAGCCACATCAGTTCGTCGATAGTGCGCGAACTGATTCACTACGGGCGCGATGTAACCGCGTGCCTCCCGCCGGGCATGGCACTGCCGGAGGTTTAAGCCATAAGAAAAGCGGCATTGAGCCGCTTTTTTGCTATTCGCTTTTGAATTTGAGAGCGTTGCGCTCGGTAGATTCCAGCCGTCGGCTGCGCCAGCAGTGGCGGCACAGCGCCACATACTTGTCGTCGCCGCCGATTTCCACCTGGTCGCCGTCGGTGACGATATTGCCATGGGCGTCGATGCGGGCATTGATGATGGTCTTGCGGCCGCAAGTGCAAGTGGATTTAATCTCGTCGATAGTGTCGGCAATCTCGAAGAGGCGTTTGCTCCCCTCGAAGAGGTGAGACTGGAAGTCGGTGCGCAGCCCGTAGCACACCACATTGGTGCCGTAGTCATCGACGATTCGAGCCAATTGGTCCACCTGGGCAGCCGAGAGAAATTGCGCCTCGTCGATGAGAATCCAGTCTTTCACCACGAGTGTCTCCTCAAAGAGGCGTTTCGCCAATTCGTAGAGGTCGGTGTCGCTGTAGATCCACTCGCAAGAGCGCTGGATGCCGATGCGCGACTTAATCACGTTTTCCTTCTCGCGGTTGTCGATAATCGGCTTCATGCAGAGATATTCCATGCCGCGTTCTTCGAAATTGTATGCTGTAGTGAGCAGCAATGCGGTCTTTGCCGACCCCATTGTGCCATACCTGAAATAGAGTTTTCCTTTGCGATTCATGAGATGATTTTAGATTTTCAACAAAATTAGGCAAATTCTCCCACACTACCCAACGTTAAGCCAAATTTTTGGGATTTCAAGCGAGAAAAAAGTTGGCGAGCCTGGGCGCGGGGGAGCAGGGAGGGGAAAATCATGCCTGCTTGATGAGTTTTTTCAATTTGATTTTCATATTGTGCGGGAGCGCCTGCACAAAAAACTGGATGAAATTGTAGAAAGCGTAGCTGCACTTCAATTTCAGCGAGAGATGCCCCGAATACACCTGGTAGAACAGGAGATGGTTGCTGTGGCACAGCTCGCGAATCGACGCCTTGTCGTCATACAAGCCGGCAGGCACCTCGGCGGTCTTTTTTATGAGCGCCACGATGTGCCCGTTTTCCACCGTCTTCACATCGATAGTCGCGAAGCCGTTGAGCAGGTCGTTGACATCCCGGCGGCTTTCCTTGTTCCAGATGATGAGTTTGCCGTTCTCCTCGCAGATGTTGTATTTGTGGAAGCCCTTGTAATCCTCGGTCTCCGCCTCATTGGGATGGTGGTTGAGGTAAAGGAAACCACCCGTGTGGAGAGTGCGGAGCGCCTCGATAATCCCCTTGAGCGGGGCGAAAGAGTGGTCGAGCGCATTTTGGATAATCACCAAGTCGGCCTCGTCGGCAACACACGACGAGAGGTATTCGGCAACGCCGAAAGTAACCTCCGGGAGGTTCTTGTGGCGTTTTTTGAGAATGCGGTTGTAATGGAATGCGAGCGGGTCGATATAACGGATGTCGATTTCCTGCCTTTCCGTGCCGTTGAGGTAGAAATTCCCCGGGGCATAGCTCATTCCGGCGCCCACATCGAGCACAATCGGCTTGCCGGAGCGCGACGCTGCGGCTGTCGCCGTTGTCGCCGAGAGGAGCACACTCCGGGCATCGATACCCTCGAGGCGCAGCTCCTTCCCGTAGTTCGACCACGAAAGCAGCCCCTCGTAGGTCCACCGCCAGCGATATAAGTTGTTCCAGAATGCCAATTCGTAAGGGATTCCTTCAATCCAATTATTCATTCCATTATTTGCATTGTCCATAAGCAATGTAGTTTCAAAAGTTGCTGTAAAGATAGTGATTATTTCCTTGCCGGCTATAAGAAGTGCGCCCAGATGTAGGAGCCGCGGAGCCCGGTGGCGGTGTGGTCGAATATCAGCGAGAAGATAAAGCGGCGCGTGCTGCTCGCCTTGGCATATTTGGCGAGGATTTTGTCGCGCAGCGCTGTTCCGGCGCCTTTGTGCTCGTGCTCGCAGAGCCCGGCGAGCGCCATACGCTTGTAGTCGAGAAGGCGGAGGATGCGTTCGCGGCTCGGCTTGAACGTGCGCCCCGGGTTCTCGTCGAAAAAGCGATTCACAGCCCCCTCGGCGATGTCGATTGTGGCGAGGATGCTATCCGCCCGCGAGGTGTAGTCGGTTCCGGTGATAGATTCGGTTTGAGGATGGATTACCACCGACGATTTGCCGCCCATCACCAGAGTTGAGGGGTGGGGGAGGAGCAGCCTCAGTCCCAGCTCCCAATCATTCCAAATTTTTGCGTCGTGGTTCCAGTTGCCGCACTGCTCGAGATAGGATTTCCGCACAATCATGCGCTGCGTGGCGAGAAACGAGTGGAAAATGTGGTTTTCGATAGGGTTGCGGTCGAAAATCGGCTTCTCGATTAGTTTTCCGTCGGGTTGCTGCACCGTGGCTCCGGTGCACACCAGCATGAGTTGGTTGTCTTCGCTGTTGATGGCGTTGACATAACGCTCAACGAGGTCGGGGAGCATGGTGTCGTCGCTGTCGAAGAACATAATCCACTCGGTGTCGGCGAGTTGGCATCCTTTGTGCCTTGCCGCCGCTGCGCCCGGGATAGGCTGCGAGGCGATGGTGAAGCGGGTTTCGTCGGTGCGGTGGCTCTCGGCATATTGCTCCACGGCGGTAAGCGTGCCATCGGTGGAGTTGTTGTCTATGACGATGATGTGCAGGTGCTTGTGGGTCTGCGCCATCACCGAGTCGAGAGTGCGAATTATCAGTTTTTCCCGGTTGAAAACGGGGATTACTATCGAGATTTCCATAACTTAAATGCGTTTATAGTGTCGTCGGCAATTTCATCGAAATGCTGCTTGTAGGAGATTTCGGAATATGCCTCGTCGTAGAGAGGGCGGGAGCCTGTGTCCGATTGAGCCATCTTGGTTATCGCCTGCGCCAAGAGGTCGCTGTCGGCGGCATTCACAATCTCGATGCCGGGTTTCCCCGATGCCACCTCGCGGAAATATGGCACGTCGCCAAGCACCATCGGCACATCGAAATAGGAGGCTATCGAGAGCACGCCCGACTGTGTCGCCGATGTGTAGGGATAAACCACCACTGCAGCGTGGGAGAAGAGCCATGCCACCTCCTCGTCGGCGATAAACCGATTCACAAACAAGATGTTGTCGCTCGTTTCGTGCTCGAAATAGATATTTCCCGAGCCGGCAATCACCAGCGGCAGCGAATGTAACTCGGGGTGTTGCCGATAGGCATTATAGAGGAGATGCACCCCCTTGTAGAGTTCGATGCGCCCGAAAAACAGGATGTATCGCCCCTTCCCCTCGAGTTCGGGCACCGGGGTGCTTCCGCTTGCGATAGCCTTGTTGACAAGCGATGGAAACGGCATAAAATGGGCGGTGTGGGCAGGGAAATGGTTGCGCAGGTAGGTTTGCTGGCACACACTGTTGGTTACCGTCCATTTCATCTTTTTCACGAGCCTGTTGGCAGGCGCGGCGAAAAGCAGATGGTGGGTTATGCGCTTGAACAGCGAATCGTGGGCGGTTTCGTGCGCTATGGCGTTGTGGATGGTGTATAGAACGGGGATTCGCCGTTGAAGCTTGGGCAAGAAGCGGCTGAGCCAAGTGTCGATAGTAACCGAATACACCAATTCAATCTCTTTCTCCTTGATTATGCGGTTGATGGCTCGGATGAGGGGCGTCGGATAGATTACAAAGGCGCGGCGCGCGATGGCATTGCCGGGCATCTCGATTATCGAGACCTTGTCGCCGGGGAAACGGGCGAAATCAGCCGCTTTGCCCGGGTCTTCAACCACAGCGACAATGTGGCAATTATCGGTGAATAATCTGCTTACCACCGACATCGCATAGTCTCGCATCCAGTCGTAACATGCGAGGACGAAAAGTGTGCGTTTGCTCCGATTCCTACCCATATATAAACTAAACGCACCCGCTGCTTGTTTATTGTGAAAAAAACTAATAAAAATGATATTCGTTATTCGGCATAAACAAAATTCTTGCTATCTTTATGCCCTCAATCGAGAATAGACGATGAATATACTCATAGTAGGCGACGCAAGCAACTTTCATGTAACTCTGGCAGAGGAGTTTAGAGCCTTGGGGCACAGCGTTACGATAATGTCGGAGGGGTGCCGGTGGATGGACACCGCCCGCGACATCGACATCACGCGCCGCCCCGGATTCGTCGGCGCGTTGCGCTATGGCGCCCGTCTGCTGTCGCTCCTGCCGAAAATGCGCGGCTGGGATGTTGTGTATTTTTTTTCACTCAATTTCCTCGATTTGCGCCCCGAAAAACTGCTCGCGGTGTTCCGCTATCTGCGCCGGAACAACAAGCATGTGGTTTATTCGATGCTCAACACCGACTACTATTATGTGAAGGCGTGTCTCGATTGCGAAACCTATCGCTACAGCGACTTCCGCATCGGTTCAGCCCCCTCGCCCTACACCGCTTTGCTACCCGCCAAGGAGCGCGAATGGACCACCGACGCCATGCGCCGCCTCGCCGAAGGGGTAGCCGACGGCATCGACCTGCTTATCGCCTGCCTGTGGGAATATCACGAGGCTTACCGGAAGGTGATTCCCGCCAAACTGCGTTACGGCGGCATCCCCATCAAAACTTCGGGCATCGACCGGCACATAATAGAGGAGGAGCCTGCCAAAGTGCGCTTCTTCCTCGGATACCATCGCGACAGGATGGCTCTCAAGGGCACCGACCGCATCCTCGAGGCTCTCAAAAACGTGGTGGCGCGGCATCCCGACAAGGCGGAGATGGAACTGGTGAGCAATGTGCCGTATCGCGAGTACATCGAGCGGCTGAACAGCGCCCATGTGATGCTCGACCAGTTGTACAGCTACACCCCGGCGACCAACGCGCTATTAGGAATGGCGCGCGGAATGGTGGCGGTGAGCGGCGCCGAGCCGGAATACTACGACTTCATCGGCGAGCAGGAAAATCGCCCCATTATCAACATCTCGCCTCTCGACAGTGGCGATATCGAGCAAAAACTCGAATGGATTGTGGCTAACAAAAGCCGCCTTCCCGAGCTGTCGCGCCGCAGCGTGGAGTTTGTCGCCAAGCACAACGACAGCCGCGTGGTGGCGCAACGACATTTGAACTATCTAAGTGAAATTGTTTAACCATAAAATGAACATTATGAAAATTGTAAAAAATCTTTCAATTTTGGCTCTCTGCCTCGCAATGCTCGCTCCCATGACCGGCTGCAGCACATGGCAGGGAATGAGTAAGACAGGTCAAGGCGCAACAGCCGGTGGCGCCGCAGGTGCTGCCGTTGGCGCAGGTATCGGTGCCCTCGCCGGCGGAGGCAAAGGCGCATGGATTGGCGCCCTCGTGGGTACTGCCGTAGGTGCCGGAACTGGTGCTATCATCGGAAACAAGATGGACAAACAGAAAAAACAACTCGAAGAATCGCTTGCCCAAACAGGCACCGATGCTCAAATCGAGACCGTTAAAGACAGCAACAACCTCGATGCTATCAAACTCGTGCTCGACAACGCCATCCTCTTCAAGACCGGTTCTGCCGCCCTCAGCGAGTCTTCCAAGGCTTCATTGAGCCGCATCGCCATCAACTTGAACCAGAATCCGCAGACCGATTTCACAATCATCGGCTACACCGACAACACCGGTGGCTACGACCTCAACATGCGCCTCTCGCAAGAGCGTGCCGACGCTGTGCGCAACTACCTCATGGGTCAAGGTGTGAGCGGTTCTCGCCTCAAATCGAAAGGCGAAGGCTGGGCTAACCCCGTTGCCACCAACGAGACCGCCGAAGGTCGCGCTCAAAACCGCCGCGTGGAAATGTTTATCACCGCAAGCCAAGAGATGATCGACGCTGCCAACCAGCAGTAAATCCACACAACCTCACGAAACAGCAGAAGGCAGGTCGCAACCCTGCCTTCTGTTGTTTTTATGTGTTTCGGAGCATTTCCCCGGAGCATTTCCCAGGGAGTGGAGAGCGTTAAAATTTCCTTAAATCGCAGAAATCCGCGCAAAACGCATCCCGCGCCCCCTCAAGCGTCGTAACTTTGCCCCGGTTCCTTGACATGCTTCCATCATTCATTTCCAAGCATCCCAATCGTCACCATAACTAAAGCCTCCGTATGCTTTCCCAAATCGATTATTGACAGGGTCGTCTTCGGCATCTCTTACATGTTCAAAAATGTCTTTTAGAGGTTTCATTCGTATGTTGTCATGTTCGGTGCTTATTGACAACCCATAAGCAGTGGATAAAATTGGGCACAAATTCTTTGCTACAATATCCTCAATTTGGCTGACACATTTGGAATTCCATTCTGTAGATGAGATGAGTTTAATGTTTTTATATCCATCATATTCTACTCGTAGAGTCGGAAATGTGCTTCCACCACCGCAATATACTATGGGTCTATCTTGTAACGCATCTAAAAGAATGGATCTTCTTAATCTTGTTTGTTTTTTCAATTCACTTAATAGAGTGTTAAGGAGAGTTTTACATATTCCATTAATTTCATAAGTAAATATTTCCTTTCGGGAATTGTCAATTTCGGATTCGGATTCTACAATATAACCTTTTCTTTCTTTCTCCTCGGCGCAAGTAAGATAGTTAAGTCCTTTGTTTATAGAGAAGAAATCATAAACTTGTGGCATATTGTTTTCTATTGTGAAAAATGAGATGTCGGTAGTCCCTCCTCCGATATCTATCATCAAACTCATTCCGATATCTATTTTCCTCTGGGAAATAAGAGGCTTTAGGCAAGCGTATGCTTCGGGGAAGACCAATAACCCATATTCCTCTTTTATTTCATCTGAGTATTCAATTATTTCGGTCATTTCAGATAGTTGAGAAATTGGTGTTGATAAAAATGCGTCCTTATTGTTTTCAAATATGTCTTCAACAAGACGATAGGCCGAGGCAATGATTCTTGTGGCTATTTGTTTTGCTTCATTCACGTGGCTACTGTCTGTTGGTGCTCCCATTTGAATTGTAAAATTCTTATCATATAGTTCTTCCAAATCGAATAAAATATATGCAATAAACCATATCGAATAATACATGGCTTCTTTATTCGACATCCTTGAGCCTATTGGATAAAAAGCACTTTGTTTAAAGTATCTTATGACACGACCTTTATATTTTTTAGGTAGATAACCATAAGTGAGAAGCCCATCATACCCTATCCCTATAATAGAAGGGAGGGTGTAGAATGATTGATTCTTATCGTCGTTAAATAGCAGAAATCTATAATTTAGTTCTACTCCGTCTTTAGTCTCGACACAAACCTTGGTTTGGTGAGTTCCGAAATCAAGTCCTACTGTAATCATAATTATACTATGTAAATAAGGTTAAGTGATATCATTTCTTCATTAACTTCTATGTTAGCGGCTTCCTTTATTTGATTTATCTTCTCATCTCTTGTTGTTTCAATTTTTTTGATTTGTCCTTGCATAAGCCTAATTGTTCCTAATAAACGGCTTGCTCTTTTTTCGTCTGTGCTATTCCATTTCAATTCATACTCCATATTTGAAATTTGACGGTTTATGTTTTGGATAATCGAGTCATAATATTCTTCGGTTTGTTGCACATTTCTCTGTATATCACTTTCAACTTGAAGCATGAGTTCTTCTATGAGTTTTTTTCTCTCACTATCCATTGCATCAACAATGTCATATCGCATATCTTGTAGCATTTCGGAATTTATATCTTCATTTTTAGGATTATATTCGTTACCTTGTGTATGTGATATTGAGAATACATGGGTTATTAAATCTTCATTTGTAACAATCGAACGATTATCTACACAAAAAAGAATCGGTACAAGTTTTTCACTATGTTTCTTTACTCCCATTATTTTGCGAATGAAACTAATCTTATACACGGCAAGATAGTATACCTCACCCGGTTTGAGCATTTTATCGCTGTTGAGAGCATAGCAAAAAGAGGTGTTTAATTTATTGCTTTTCTTCTGATAATATTTCACTGCTGCTTGAATAATAGGATGATACATATTTACAAATATAACCTTATTGCTATCGTATGCTTTTTCTTGATTGAATGTTATGCGAATATTTCTAATATCTTCAATCTTTTGTTTGAATTGATGGAAATATGTTTCATATTCATCTCCTTCCGGTTGATAACTTGTCAAAAAATTTGAAAGCACTCGAGAATTTGCTGCAGGAAGTTGGAATTCGTAGATTCCTTCATCTACTTCAACTAATGAGCAGGTTGTTAATTCATCTCTAATAATAGATTCGATGTAATTCCGTAGTTCTATCTCGGTGACGTAGGAGTTGTTAAATAGAATTCTATTGATTTCATCTCTAAAATAGGCATCATTTGTCAGAGTGTTGTCAAGACCTTCTTCAAGGTGTTTGATATTTTCCTTTTCATTGGCGATTGCCTGTTCTATTTCTCTTAGTTTTCGATTTCTTTCTTCTTCTGTTAGTTTTGTAGTATATAATTCTTTTTCCAGCTTGTTATATGCATCTTTAATTGTTCCTGTTTTACCATCTTCAAAAGTAGCATCAAGTATTGCTTCCATATCACCGATTGTCCCCTTGAAAATACCTATACGTTCAAGTAAGCGCATGTAGATTTCCTCCTGAATCGAATCGGCTACAATAATGTTATATATATTGACTATCGGAGATTGTTGCCCGAAACGGTCAATACGACCAATACGCTGCTCAACAACCATAGGATTCCATGGCAGGTCATAATTTACCATAGAGTTGCAAAACTGCATGTCAAGGCCCTCACTACCGACCTCTGAGGATAGTAGGATATGTGCATTTGGATTATTTTTGAACTCATCGAGAATTTCTGCTCGATTCTCGATATGCCCGTGTATTATTAAGGTTCCATATCCACGCTTACGGAATCTTAATTGTAGGAATTTCAGTGTTTTCCTAAATAGTGCAAAGATTACAATCTTCTTTGACCCATGTTTGAATACTTCTTCAATAATGTTAATAAGTTCCTCAAATTTTGCATCTTCGTAATCTTTAAATCTATCTATCCCATTATCAAGGTCTTCTTCTGTATTTAGATATGCGAAAACGCTACTTGCAATCTGCCGTTTCTTTTGTACTAAACCAAGAGAAGCCCCTTGTGCAGGGGTATCGTCTCCGCAGAATTCTGAATAATATGAATTATCATCGGTGTATTCTTCTATTACTTTGTCATATTCTTCTCTTTCTTTTGCAGTGAGAGTAACTTGTATTTTGTGTGGCTTTCTTTCCGCTTGAGAGAAATCTGTGGTAACTTCCCGTTTTCTT
>JBJEKB010000178.1:0-2872 GCA_051878395.1 Muribaculaceae bacterium | reverse complement strand
AATCTGAGCAAACTGGCACTGAGTAAACGCAACTTGGTAAATACATTTGTTGTATCCATAATCTTGGGCGGTTTATGGGCATTCAACAATATGCCGAAACTGGAAGACCCGGCTATTCGAGTAAAACAAGCGCTTATCGTGGCGCTCTATCCCGGGGCGGGAGCACACCAAGTGGAACTTGAAGTAACCGACCCGCTTGAAAAACAGATAAGGCAAATGCCGGAACTCGACCATGTGGAATCTTCCTCCTATGCCGATATGGCAATATTAACGGTGGAACTAAAACAGACCGTGAAAGATGCCGATTTGGAACAACAGTGGGACTTGTTGAGACGCAAAGTGGAAGCGGCAAAACCGTATCTTCCTCAAGGAGCACAAATATTGTCGATTAATGATGATTTCGGAGATGTATTCGGGATGTTTTACGCCCTGACCGGCGACGGACTCGAGGACCAGGAGCTCGACAAATATGCAGGACTCTTAAAACGGGAACTGACATCAATTGATGGTGTAACACGAGTTGACATTTACGGCAAGCGTAACGAATGTGTCAATATCGACATCAAAGAGGAAAAGATGGCAAATCTCGGAGTGCTCCCCACCGAGGTTATACAGACAATAAACGGGCAAAACTCGACATCCTACGCCGGATATTTCGATAACGGGACGCGACGAGTGCGACTCACTGTAGATAATCGGTTCAATAGTGTTGAAGACATAGCCAATATGCTTATCCAAGGTCATGAGAACGACCAATTGCGAATTAAAGACATAGCCGATGTGTGGCGCGGCTATGAAAAGGTAACACGCAATGCGATGGAACGCGACGGAGAGCGAGCATTGGGGATTAGTATCGCCTGCTCAAGCAGCCACGACGTGCTCAAAGTAGGAGACAAGGTGGAAAAGCGTCTTTCCGAACTATCGAAACGATTTCCCGCTGGAGTGAGATATGAAAAGGTGTTTTTCCAGCCCGAACGAGTTGCCGATGCAATCAACACATTCCTTGTCAATCTCGTTGAATCGGTGCTCATTGTGATAGTGGTGCTCATACTATTTATGGGATTCAAATCGGGACTTATTCTCGGCATAACTCTTGTGGCAACGGTCTTTGGCTCATTCCTGGTATTGTACATGTTTGACGGCACGTTGCAGAGGGTGTCCCTTGGAGCGTTCATTTTGGCAATGGGAATGCTTGTGGATAACGCTATCGTGATTGTTGACGGCATTCTCGTGGACTTAAAGGCAGGAAAGCCGCGAAAAGAGGCACTTACAGCGATAGGAGGAAAGACCGCTATGCCACTGCTTGGAGCCACACTCATCGCCATCCTGGCATTTATACCTATATATATGAGTCCGGACACAGCCGGGGTATATGTTCGCGACCTCTTTATAATAATTGCCGTGTCGCTTCTGATAAGTTGGTTGCTGGCTCTCACACATGTGCCTATAATCGCCGACCGGGCATTGCACCCCAAGAATAGCACCGGACCTCAATTTCAAGGCAAAGCCTACGACATATTGGAGAGGGTGCTTTGTTTCTGCCTCAAGCACAAGTGGGGAACGATAGCGGTGGCAGTGGCACTGTTTGCCGGGAGTGTGATGTGCTATCCATTGATTAAACAGAGTTTTTTCCCCGACATGGTATATGACCAACTCTATATGGAGTACAAACTCCCGGAGGGTTATAACAGCACCCAGGTGGCTAAGGACCTTGATGAGATAAGGGAGATACTCATGAAACGAGGCGATGTGAAACATGTAACCACAAGCATCGGTGGCACACCATCGAGATACAATCTTGTGCGCTCGATAGCGACACCATCGCTTGCCTACGGTGAACTTATCATCGATTTCGCCTCTCCTCAGGCTCTCGTGGATGCCATTGATGGGATACAAACAGATTTGAACGAAAGGTATCCCGACGCATACATCAAACTTAAAAGATACAACTTAATGTATAAGAAATACCCAATCGAAATATGTTTCAATGGTCCGGACCCACAGGTTCTCCACCGGCTCTGCGATTCGGCACTTGCCATAGTGCGTCGTAGCGAGAAAGTGTGGCTTCCGACTTCGAATTGGGAACCTCGCGTGCCGATACTCACGATTGATTACAATCAGGAATCGGCTCGCACCACCGGACTATCGCGCGGCGATGTGGCATTGTCTATGATGGCATATACCGATGGAATAAATGTAGGCACTTTCTACGATGGAACATATCCGCAAAACATCTACGTTAATTGCAAAGACAGCAACGGACGCAATGTCGGGGAGATAGATAATGTGAGTGTGTTCGGGATAATCCCAAATGCAGCCAACCTCTTCAACCGAAACACAGTGCAACAGTTGATGAGCGGAAAACTCAGCGAAGATGAGATAATCAGGAAGGTAACAAGTGCCACTCCCCTATCACAGATATCAAAAGGTGTGAAGATAGAATGGGAGGAGCCGGTTGTGGTGCGGTATAACGGGCAGAGAAGTCAGCGAGTACAATGCTCACCGGTGCCGGGAATCTCCACATCGAGCGCACGCAATTCAATAGCAAAGGAAATTGCGAATATTCCACTACCCGAGGGATACACACTCACATGGGAAGGAGAATACAAGGCAAGCACACAATCGACACAATACCTATTTAAGGGCTTCCCGATAGCGATAGTGATGATGCTACTCATCTTAATCATGCTATTTAACGACTTCCGCCGTCCGATAATCATATTCTGTTGCATCCCGTTTGTAATTGTCGGAGTATTTCCCGTCGTGGTCTTATCGGGCAAAGAATTTGGCTTTGTTGCGATAGTGGGCATACTGGGGTTGATAGGTATGATGATAAAAAACGGCATCGTTTTGATTGACGAGATATCATTGC
>JBJEKB010000177.1:0-12527 GCA_051878395.1 Muribaculaceae bacterium | reverse complement strand
TCACTATCGAGGACAACACCGATGGTGGAGACGATTTGCGCATGAAATACCGCTCTCTCGACTTGCGTCGCAATGCCGTGAGAAAAAATCTCGAATTGCGCCACCGCATCTGCTTCGAACTGCGCCGCTACCTCAACGAGCACAATTTCCTCGAAGTTGAAACCCCGATTCTCATAAAATCCACTCCCGAAGGCGCTCGCGACTTCGTTGTGCCTTCTCGAATGAACCCCGGACAGTTCTACGCATTGCCGCAGTCGCCGCAACTCTACAAGCAATTGCTGATGGTGTCGGGCTTCGACCGCTATTTCCAAATCGCGAAATGCTTCCGCGATGAGGACCTCCGCGCCGACCGCCAACCGGAATTCACACAAATCGACTGCGAAATGTCGTTTGTTGAGCAAGAGGATGTCCTCAACCTCTTCGAGGGGATGATGAAACACATCTTCAAATATGTGAAGAACATCGATTTCAACGAGCCATTCCCAAGAATGACATGGGCCGACGCTATGAAATACTACGGTAGCGACAAGCCCGATATCCGCTTCGGCATGACTTTTGTCGAGCTCAAAGACCTCACAGAGGGGAAAAACTTCGTGGTGTTTGACAGCGCTGAATATGTCGGTGCTATCTGCGCCAAGGGCTGCGCTGCCTACACCCGCAAGCAACTCGACGAACTCACCGAGTTTGTTAAGCGCCCGCAAATCGGCGCCAAGGGGCTTGTGTGGGTGAAATTCGAGCAAGACGGCTCGGTGAAGAGCAGTGTGGGCAAATTCTACTCCGACGACGAACTCCGTGCATGGGGCGAGCGCGCAGGTGCCGAAAAGGGCGACTTGCTCCTCATCCTCGCCGGCGCAACCATGAAGATGCGCAAGGCGCTCGGCGAATTGCGTCTCGAAATGGGCAACCGTCTCGGATTGCGCGACAAGAGCGTTTATGCTCCTCTCTGGGTTATCGACTTCCCGCTCTTTGAATGGGACGACGAAACTCAACGCTTCTATGCTATGCACCACCCCTTCACATCGCCCAACCCCGACGATGTGCCGTTCCTCAAGACCGACCCCGGAAAGGTGCGCGCCACTGCCTACGACATGGTGGTGAATGGCGTGGAACTCGGCGGCGGTAGCATCCGTATCCACGACAGCGAGTTACAAAACACCATGTTTGAACTCCTCGGCTTCACCAAGGAGCAAGCCGAAAATCAATTTGGCTTCTTGATGAATGCCTTCAAATTCGGTGCACCGCCTCACGGTGGTCTCGCTTTCGGTCTCGACCGCGTGGTGTCGATTCTCGCCGAACTCGACACTATCCGCGACGTGATTGCGTTCCCGAAGAACAATTCCGGTCGCGATGTTATGAACGATGCTCCGGGCGAAATCTCGCAAGAGCAACTCGACGAACTTTTCATTAAACTCAATCTCCCTGAATAATATGCCCACAATCGACGGCATAATCAAGGCTATAGAGGCGGTTGCGCCCACCTGGCTCCAAGAGAGTTACGACAACTCGGGCCTGCAAGTGGGCAACCGTGCCGCCGAAGCTAAGGCAGCGCTCCTCTGCACCGATGTCTCCGAGGCTGTCATCGACGAGGCTTTGGCTCGCGGTTGCAACCTCGTGATTTCGCACCACCCGCTGCTGTTCCACGGTCTTAAGCGCATCGATGGCTCCAATGCCATCAACCGCATCGTCATTAAGGCTATCAAAAACGATATTGCCATCTATTCGGCTCACACTTCGATGGACAACGCGCCTAAAGGTGTGTCGCACCACATCGCCAAACGACTCGAGCTCACCAATGTCGAGGTGCTCGAGCCTCAGCCGGGGCGACTCATGCGCCTGGTGGTTTACACCCCGCGCTCACATGCCGAGGCGGTTGCCAAAGCCCTTTGGAAAGCCGGTGCCGGACGATATGGCAACTACGACTGCTGCAGTTTCTCCTCACCAGGCACAGGCACTTTCCGCGCCCTCGACGGCGCACACCCGTTTGTAGGCGAGCAAGGTGAGCTTCATGCCGAGGAGGAAGTGCGCCAGGAGTTCCTTATCGACACGGCAATGCGCCACAGCATCACAAGCGCGCTCATTGCAGCACACCCCTACGAAGAGCCGGCGTTCGACTTCATTGCGCTGAGCAATGAGAGCCACCTCTCCGGCAGCGGTGTGATAGGAAACATCGCTCCTATGCCGCTCACCGATTTCCTCGAAAAGGTGAAAGCCGTCATGGAGGTGAACACAATAAAATATTCTTCCCCCGACCCGTCAAAACCGGTTGCCAAAGTGGCTCTGTGTGGCGGTGCCGGCGCGTTCCTCGCTCAAAACGCTATCGCGAAAGGCGCCGACATCTACATCACCGGAGATGTGAAATACCACGATTTCCTCACCTACGGCGAGGAGATTACTATCGCCGATATCGGGCATTATGAGAGCGAACATTTCACAAAAGAGATTTTTTATGAGATTATTACAGAAAAATTTCCTAACTTTGCAACCTATTATTCAGAGATTGAAAAAAATCCGATAAATTTTATATAAAATGGCTAACGATAAGACTAAAAACGACAAAACTGACTTGACTATTGAAGAACGTCTCAAAGCGCTCTATCAATTGCAGACACTTTTGTCAAAAATCGACGAAATCAAAGCGCAACGCGGTGAACTTCCCAACGAAATCACCGACCTTGAGGCTGGTATTGAAGGCTTAAAGACTCGCATCGAGAAGTTCCAAAACGAAATCGATGGTCTTAAAAACGAAATCGCACAACAAAAAGCCAATATCGAGAACGCGAAAGCGAAAATCGACCAATACAACGAGCAAATCAAGACTATCCGCAACAACCGCGAATACGACCATCTCTCCAAGGAAATCGAATTCCAATCACTCGAAATCGAATTGTCGCAAAAGAAAATTCGCGAGGCAAGCGAACTCGTAGAGAAGAAGATTGCTGAAATGGAGAACACCAAAGTTGCCCTCAACGAGCGTTGCGAAATCCTTGAGGAAAAGAAAGGCGAACTCGACAAAATCGTCCTCGAGACCAAGCAAGATGAAGAAAAACTCAGAATCAAAGCAAAAAAACTCGAAGAGAAAATCGAGCCGCGCCTCCTCAGCGCATTCAAGCGCATCCGCAAAAATGTGCGTAACGGTCTCGGCATCGTGTGCATCCAACGCAAATCTTGCGGTGGCTGCTTCAACCGCATCCCACCCCAACGCCAAAGCGAAATCCGTATGCACAAGAAAATCATTCAATGTGAGTATTGCGGTCGCATTATGATTGACCCCGAATTGGCAGGCATCGCTCCCGAAGAAAGCAAGTAGGGAGAGCCTCCTTTTCGCAAAATATTTAGTGCGCACCGGTGAAGCAATCTTTCGCGGTGCGCATTTTTGATAAAAATACAATCATATTTTTTCTATGAAACTTAAATTTCTTATCCTGCTTTTTTCACTTTTTGTGTCGCTGCAATCTTGGGCAAACACCGATTTTGAAACTTCTTCCGACTCTATCGCCACCGACACTATTGCGGTTGCGATAATCCCGGCAGACACTATCTCATCGGAGCAACTCCGCTCGATGCTTGTCGCCGGCGCCACTCAGTTCCGCGCCGATTCGGTCCTCGACCTTCCCAAGGAAGACTACTCCCAGTTCACCCCCTGGAAAGAAATATCATTCATGGGTGCACCTCTCATAATCGCCGGTTTTCTTGTGAAATCGCAGAAAAAAGATTTCCGCAACATACGCCACAATTTCGAGCCCAACTTCACCAACCACCTCGACGATTACATCCAATATGCCCCTCTCGCCGCCACCTTCGCGCTCAAGGCGTGTGGAGTGAGAAGCCGTAGCGGATGGGGACGGCTCATGGTGAGCAGCGTTTTCTCCTCGGCTATTATGGCAGGCGCAGTCAATGCACTGAAATATTCGGTGAAAGAGATGCGCCCCGACGGCTCAACCGCCAATTCGTTCCCCTCGGGACACACAGCCACAGCCTTTATGGCTGCCACAATCCTCCACAAGGAGTATGGTATGACCCAATCGCCGCTTTACAGTATCGGCGGCTATGCGGTTGCCGCCGCCACCGGACTTATGCGTATGCTCAACAACCGCCACTGGATTAGCGATGTGCTTGTGGGCGCCGGAATCGGAGTATTCTCGGTGGATTTGGGCTACATGTTTACCGACCTCATTTTCAAGGACAAATATCTCGACAAAGGGCTATGCAGCAAAGCCAATCTCAGCCTCAAGACCAACCCCTCGTTTGTGGGACTTGGCATCTCGGCGGGCTTCCTCAAAAACGATATCGTCCTCCCCTACGACGAAATGTTCGAAGTTGCTCCGCGCCTCCATCTCGGCACCGCGACATCGTCATTTGTCGAGGGCGCATATTTCATCAATCCCTACATCGGTTTCGGCGGTCAACTCAAAGCCACTACCCTACTGGTGAAAATCTCGGAAGACAAATTCAAACTCTATGAAGAGATGACCGTAGAATATGGTTTCAAGGCGGAGAATATGAGCATGGTCACCTGCGACATCGGCGTTTATGCCCAGTATCCGTTTCTCGACAACTTCAGTGTGGGCGCCAAGGCTCTCGTGGGACGCCAATATCGAGCCGACCTCAATCTCACTCTCGACCTCGGACCCGATGCGGCGGATTTCGACGATAGCTCTATGACCTACATGAAAATCGACTCGCAACGCTCCATAAAATGGGCTACAGGCGTTTCGTGTTCCTACTGCTACAAAAACAACTTTATGGTGCGCTTCTTTGTCGATTACGACTGGCACCGCGCACGCTTCGCCTCCGAGACTCTCGAATTTGAATTCACGACCGACCCCATTACCGGCGACATCGACTATCACGAGACCTTCGTGCCGCGAGGCGAGACTAAAAGCAACATAGGAATCCTCAGCATCGGCAGCACCATCTGTGTAACCTTCTAAACAACCCCGGCTTTCGGGTTGGGGGATGAAACATAAAGAAGCCACCTTGCGGGGTGGCTTCTTTATGTTGTTTTGAGGAATTGCAATTCTTTATTTTTTCTTGCGGTTGCCATAACGGCTCATGAACTTATCAACACGACCGGCAGTGTCAACCAATTTCTGCTTGCCTGTGAAGAAAGGGTGAGAAGAACTTGTGATTTCAAGTTTCACAAGAGGATAAGTAACACCATCGATTTCGATTGTGTCCTTGGCAGCGACAGTTGAACGAGTGATGAATGTCTCCTCGTTAGACATATCTTTGAATACAACTTCGCGATAGTTGGATGGATGAATGTCTTTTTTCATTTTATTGCTTTGTTTTTAGAATTCTAATAATTACTTCTCACGTTGGTAGCGTGAATTTGTAATGGCTCGCAAAATTACGCATTTTTTTCGTTATAGAAAAGTTTTTCTACCTTTTTCTTCATTTTTTGTCTTTTTAAATCGCTATTTCTTTGATTTTTAATCATTATTGCCTAAATTCGCAAATCAAAAATCTTGAACAATGAAAAAATCTATCTTTTCTGCAATAGCATTGCTTGCTCTTGCCGCTTGCACGAGCCAAAACTACAAAGTTACCCTCAATCTGCCCGAGGACAAAGATTGCTCGATGGCATATCTCACCAACTACGATACAGGCGACACTATCGACAGCGTTAAGCCCGATGGCAAAACTATCGTTTTCGAGGGGAAAATCGACCGCCCCACTCTTGGCCGCATCGTCATCAAAGAGGGTGGCAAAATCACATTTATCATCGAGGATGGCGAAATTACCATCAACACAACTCCCAAGCGCGAAGTTGTGGGCGGAACGCTCAACACCCTCGCTGCCAATTCGCTCTACGCTCCCGAGGAGAAACTCGACGAGGAGATTGAGGCTGCCATGAGCGACACCACTCTCACCGAAGAGCAGCAATTGGCTATCTACAACAAATATCAAGCCGATGTGAGGGCTTTATATAATAATGTGTATAACGACAACCGCGACAACTGCCTCGGTCTCTTCGCTTTCATCAACCTCGCATACGATTTCGACAAGGCGCAACTCGATTCCATCCTTGCCGACGCCCCCCAAAACATCACATCTTCTACCCGCGTGAAGAAAATCATCGAAGGCGCGCTCAACAAGGAGAAGACCGCCGAGGGGAAGATGTTCACCGACTTTGCCATCACCGCCCCCGACGGCGTGGTGTCGCGCCTCAGCGACTGGGTGGGACACGGCGATGTGGTGCTCGTCGATTTCTGGGCTTCGTGGTGCGGTCCCTGCATCCGCGAGACCGAGACTATCAAGGAGATCTACAACAAATACAACGGAAAAGGACTCCAAGTGCTCGGTGTGGCTGTGTGGGATGAACCGGAGAACACCGGCAAAGCCATCATCAAACACGACCTCCCCTGGCCTCAGATTATCGGCGCGCAAACAATCCCCACCGACATCTACGGCATCATCGGCATCCCTCACATCATCATCTTCGACGGCAATGGCGTGATCCTCTCGCGCGGCCTCATGGACGAGGAACTCGTGAAAAAGGTGGATGAAATCATGCAAAACGCTAAATAAGAGCCTCATATTTTTTCGCTTAACAATAATTCATACTCTTTTTTGTCATTGTTATGAATTTATTGTATAACTTTGAATGATAAAACAAGATATATTATGCAAAACAAAATTTTGGTAATCGACGAAGATATCTCTAATTGTCAAGCAGTAAAGAACGTGCTTGAGAAGGAGGGGTATATTGTCGATACAGCGCAAGATATCGATGAGGCGTCGTCGTTCGACCTCCCGTCATATTCTTTGATGATTATCGAAGTGCTCCTCAACCGCGTGAGCGGCTTCGATTTTGCCAAAAGATTGAAAAACAACGACGAAACTTGCAACATTCCGTTCATCTTCTGCACCTCGCTCGGGGATGAGGAGGACATAATCCTTGGTCTGAACATCGGTGCCGACGACTATATCGTTAAACCTTTCTCTATGGGTGAGTTTTGCGCCCGTGTAAGAAGCGTGATTCGCCGAAACACCATCACTGTCGAACTCAAGCAAAAGATGAAAGCCGGGATGTTTGAGCCAAACATTGTGATGAAAGACCTGCGCATCGACCGCAACCGCAAGATGGCTTTCGTTTCGGGCGTGGATTGCAACCTCACCAAAATTGAATATGAGTTGCTTCTCTATCTCACCACCAACCGCAACGTGGTACACTCTCGCAAAAGCCTCATTGAAAAAGTGTGGCGCAAAGACAACACCTCGGCTCGCGCCATCGACACCAACATAACACGACTACGCAAAAAACTCGGTTCTTGTAGCGGCTGCATCGTCACCCGTCCGGGTTACGGCTACTGCTTCAAGGAGCCATAAATAAATAATTTAAGAGTGGTTAGCGGCATCCTCCAGGTGCCGCTTTTTTTTTCATCCCCAAGCCCCACCACACCGCCGCCGCCACACACCGCCGCCACAAGGCGAGCGTCAGCGAGCCCACCCGAGACCTCCGAGCTCTCCGAGTTCTCCAATAATGCCACCAAGCGCTGCGCCCACTGCACACCGCAGCGCATTCACGCACCCAAGCGCGTGCCGCTACGCAGTGCCCGATCATAACGACCGGGCACTTACGAAGTTGTGCCCGGATCGGCGACTCCCTCAGAGATTGTGTGCCAAAGGTACACCCCTGTAGAATAGCGGTGTAGCGCATAGTTGCACTCGCTACCCCACGCGCAACGCAGCATCCGCCACAAGGCGAGCGTCAGCGAGCCCACCCGAGACCTCCGAGCACTCCGAGTGCTCCGCCACCCCATGCCTGCCAAACATCATGTCAAGGACCATTCACGCCACAAAATTAAGCGCGCAAATGCAGAAAAAACTGCAGATCGCGCGCAAATTGGTATTTTTGCCAAATTTAACGTAGTTTCCTGTATTATCTTTGCACCGAGAACCTTGAAATCATTGAGAGACATAGATGCCTGTCAGGGCAGGCACCACACCATCATTTCGATTTTGCCGCAAAATGGCGGCAGTAGGCGGTGATGCCACACTCATCGCAATGAGGATTGCGGGCGGTGCACACATAGCGTCCGTGGAGAATGAGCCAGTGGTGGGCGGTGGCGATAAACTCCTCGGGGATGTTCTTCACCAGTGTTTTTTCGGTAGCATAAGGATTGGGGGAATCCTTGGTGAGTCCGATGCGGTTGCTCACCCGGAACACATGCGTATCGACAGCCATCGCCGGCTTGTCATACACCACCGAGAGAATCACATTGGCGGTCTTGCGTCCCACTCCGGGCAGGGTTACAAGGCTGTCGATGTCGCTCGGCACCTCGCCGCCGAAATTCTCCACAAGCCTCCGCGCCATCCCTATCAGCGATTTCGTCTTGTTGTTGGGGAAGGTTACGCTCTTGATGTAGGGGAACACCTCGTCGGGTGTCGCCGCCGCAAGGCTGGCGGGCGTGGGGAAGGAGGCAAACAGCGCAGGGGTTACGATATTCACCCGCTTGTCGGTGCATTGCGCCGACAGGATTACCGCCACAAGGAGTTGGTAGGGATTGGAATAATGCAATTCGGTTTGTGCCGTGGGCATATTCTCTCTAAACCACTCTATCACTCCCCGATATCTCTCTTTTGTGGTCATAGCCGCGTATCAATTTAAAACAATCGCCGCAGACTGGGCATCGCGGCGACTGTGGTTATATATATGTGTTTATTAATGTGCCGATTCAAATTCCTCGAGGAAGCGCACATCGTTCTCGGAGAACATGCGGAGGTCTTTCACCCTATATTTCAAGTTGGTGATGCGCTCGATGCCCATACCGAGGGCAAAACCGCTGTATTCCTTGCTGTCGATGCCGCAAGCCTCAAGCACATTGGGGTCAACCATTCCGCAACCGAGTATTTCAACCCATCCGGTGTGCTTGCAGAACGAGCATCCCTTGCCGCCGCACAGGTCGCACGAAATATCCATCTCGGCGCTTGGCTCGGTGAATGGGAAATACGACGGACGGAGGCGTATCTTGGTGTCGGGACCAAACATCTCGCGCGCAAAATAGAGCAATGTCTGGCGCAAGTCGCTATACGACACGTTCTTATCCACATAGAGCGCCTCAACCTGGTGGAAGAAGCAGTGGGCGCGAGCCGATATAGCCTCGTTGCGATAAACGCGTCCGGGGCAGATGATGCGGATAGGCGGCTTGGTAACTTCCATCACACGCGATTGCACCGACGAAGTGTGGGTGCGCAGCAAGATGTCGGGGCTGCGCTGAATGAAGAATGTATCCTGCATGTCGCGTGCCGGATGGTCTTCGGCAAAGTTGAGCGACGAGAACACATGCCAGTCGTCTTCCACCTCCGGTCCCTCGGCAACAGTGAAGCCGAGACGAGCGAAAATGTCGATTATCTCCTTGCGGACAAGCGAGATGGGGTGGCGAGTGCCAAGCGGTGCGTCGGCAGCCGAACGGGTGAGGTCGATACCCGCATCGGCATCGTTCTTCTCCTCAAACGCTGCCTTGAGTTCATTTATCTTGTCGGTGGCGAGATTTTTCAATTCGTTAAGTTTCACACCGATTTCCCGCTTCTGGTCGGCGGGAACAGTGCGGAATTCGTTAAACAATGCCGAAATTTCACCCTTCTTGCTCAAGTATTTGATGCGCAAAGCCTCGAGCGCCTCGGTAGAATCGGCTTGTAATGCTGAAATCTGCTCTTTGAGATTGTTGATTTTTTCTAACATTGCTATCGCATTAAAATATTTTGCGCAAATTTACGAAAAAAAGATGAGAGTTTACTAAATTTGCATTATGGAAAAAGCTCATTTCATCAAAAAGATTGAAAATTTCATCATATCACACGGTTTTCCGGCTTCGGGGGCTACGATTATTGCTACCGAGAGCGGCGGTGCCGACTCGGTGGCTCTGCTCCACATCCTCCTCAATCTGGGATACAATGTCATAGCCACACACTGCAATTTCCACCTCCGCGGCGAGGAGAGCAACCGCGACGAGGCTTTTGTGGCTGAACTTTGCCGGCGCTTGCAAGTGCCTCTCGAAATCAAGCATTTCGATGTGCCGCAATATGCCGCCGACAACCGGCTGTCGATCGAAATGGCTTGTCGCTCACTGAGATACGCCTGGTTTGAAACCTTGCGGCAAACCCGCAATGCGGCGGCGATTGCCGTGGGGCACCACAGCGACGACAACGTGGAGACTTTTTTCCTTAATCTCATGCGCGGCAGCGGTTGCAAAGGTCTTGCCGCTATCCGTCCGGTTTCCGGCAATCTCATCCGCCCGCTCCTCTGCGTGTCGAGAGCCGAAATCGAAGAATACCTCGAGTCGATCAGCGAAACCCACATCACCGACAGCACAAATGCGCAGAACGATTTCACCCGCAACAAGTTGCGCAACATCGCCATCCCTGCGCTCGAAGCGACATTCCCCGGCATCACCAACGCTATAGCCCGCACCGCCGATATCCTGCGCGACGAAGACACTTTCATGCAGGAGGCGATACGCCGCTACTCCGCCGAAATCATCACCGAGAGCCGCGACGGATGGCACATCGACTCCGCCGCGCTGCTCGCCATCCCCGGCAATCACACCCTACTTTTCCGCATCCTCAATGCCTACGGCTTCAACACCACACAGTGTGGCGAAATCCTCGCCTCGCTCACCGCAGGCACGCAGGTGGGCAGCCAATGGCACAGCACCCATTTCACCGCGTCAATCTCCCGCACCTCTATCGACATTTTTCCACACAACACCGCGGCTGCCGACATCGAGGAGCACCGATTCACCCTCTTCGACGACCTCTCGCAACTCCCTCTGCCGCTGAAAGTTGAGATGATAAAGCCCGACGAAAATTTCCGATTTGCGCGCGACAACCGCACTGCCTATTTCAGCACCGATATCCTCAGCCACACCCTCGTGATGCGCCACCGACACACTGGCGACCGCCTCTCCCCGTTCGGGATGCGAGGGAGCCGCCTCGTGAGCGACATCTTCAGCGATCTACACCTCAACGCTCACGAAAAAGAGAGCACCTGGCTCATCGAGTGCGACGGAAAAATACTCTGGATTCCCGGCATCCGCGCCTCGCGCCACTTCGCCTGCACCCCCGGCGCCCCCATCATCTCCCTCACACTCCTCCCGCAATAAAAAAGCAACTCATTTTTTTGATATTTAACAATTTATCACTACCTTTGTAGGCGAAACCACGCCGAGGGCGCTAAAGCACTACAAGGCGGTGGGTTCACAAATGTTTTGACAAGCGTTTACTTAAGCGCAATTCTTGATTCTTAGAAACTTCGCAAACTTCAAAGATACAGTCAAGAATGAAGCAACAGTAGATGCCGGTGGGTATGCTATATATGCCCTTGTTGATTTGCATCCACGAATCAATATAGGGTTGTTTATATCATATCGGCGTGGGCTTCTGCGTTGCTCGTCTTCTGTATCGGGCAATGCGAAGGCCTCTAAGAGCGGATGAGCGACAGTACAGACTCTCACGCTTTTTTTGTTTAATCAGCCCCCAATCCGATGAGTCTATAGGGTCATGTAGATTCAATGAAAGAAAATTTCTTTAGCATTGCTCAACTAAAGGCAATATTTAGAAACACAGAAAAAGAAATAACCAAATTCCTCGGAATCCCGGTCGATGGGAGCAAAAAAGCTATCACTCAAAAATTAATAAAAAAGGGATTTCGACCCAAAGCTCATTCTGCCACAGGTGCACTCATTGGACGCTTTAATGATATGAATGTAGAAATTCATATCGAAACCAACTATGGCAAGGTGTGGCGACTCGCCATTACCGGAGCAAAGTATAACGACCCTAACAATCTCAAAAACACTTTCAATAGACTCTGCGCACAATTTACCGAAAGCCCAAGATACATTGCAAGAAATGACTCCGATTACAGCATCGATGACAACGTGGATATCACCCACGAAATGAACGATAACCACAGGCGTTTTGAAGCAATATATTATCAAAGACAAGACGATGAGCAATGCACCGAAAGCATCGACAAGACCCTCATGCGCCCTGTGTGGTTTATGATTAAGAAAATTTCCGACAAATTCTGCATCTGCATCTATTACGACAACGAATACAATAGGTCCAATGGCTGCGACCTATAAAATTAAAGACAATCAAACTTCAACTATAAGTAAGCGTTATAAAGCATCTCTTATTAGAGAAACCTTAAATCCTTGCCCCAGGGCGCTCAACGCGCCCCGAAAAACACAATCATTCACTAAAAAAATAGTAACGTTGGGCATAAAAGGGAATGCCTACACAATCACACACTTGCCGTGGGAGAAGCCATGATGCTCCCCCGAGAAAACATATCCCAACTGGTTTGACAGGCATTGGGTGTCGCCAATCCTGGCATCGATATTGTTGTGCGAGTGTCCATATATCCAATAGTCAATGCCGCTGTCGGCGATATACTCCTCCAGTTCCACTGTAAACGCCCCATTTGCCTTGCTGCCCCGAAACTTCGGGTGGAGCATACGGAACGATGGCACGTGATGGGTTACGACAATCTTATGGGCTGCTTGCGAACGCGCCAC
>JBJEKB010000176.1:0-12539 GCA_051878395.1 Muribaculaceae bacterium | reverse complement strand
CAAATCATAATTGTAACGGTTTATATCGCAAATACTTCGATTAGATTAGACATAGCCAAGTGATTAACGCGATGAGCAAGACGCCAACGAAATAAACAAGGATGTAGGCTTGGATGCTTCCCGACTGGAGACCGCGGATAGCAACCGACACCTTGTTGGTGACATTGGCAAACATATCCATGGTGCCGTCGATGATGTGGCGGTCGAACCAAGCGATAGGCTTGCAGATGCGGGCGAAAATAATCTTGTGAGTAATGAACTGATAGAGTTCATCCATATAGAAGCGGTGGTAGGCCGCTGTCCAGAGACCGCGAACGGCATTTTGCATCTTTTCGGGGATGCTGTTTTCCTTGCGGTAGAGCACTGTTGCGAGGGCGATACCGATGAGGGCAACTACCACGCTTGTGCCTGCAACTGTGTAGTTGAGGTGGATGTGGTAAACCTCGCGATTCCAGGTTACAAACTCACCGAATGGAATCAAACCGGCAACGCAGGAAACCGCAGCGAGGAAGATGAGCGGAATTGTCATCACTGCGGGAGCCTCGTGAGGCTTGTGCTCGCCAAAGTCGGGATTGTTCCACCAGAAGATGAGATAGTAAACACGGAACATATAGAACGCTGTCATACCGGCAACCACTGTGAGCCAAGTGCCCCAGAGAGGACTGTTCTCAAATGCAGCGACAAGGATTTCGTCTTTCGAGAAGAAGCCTGCGAAAGGAGGAATACCTGCGATTGCGAGACAGCCGATGAGGAAAGTGATGTGGCAGATGGGCATGTATTTGCGAAGACCGCCCATTGCATCAACTTCGTTGCTGTGAACAGCGTGGATGATAGCACCTGCACCGAGGAAGAGCAACGCCTTGAACATTGCGTGAGTGAAGAGGTGGAACATGGAAGCCATGTAGCCAACTCCCTCATGCAATTCGGGACGAGCAACGCCAAGGGCGGTGATCATGAATGCAATCTGAGAGATAGTGGAGAAAGCGAGCACGCGCTTGATGTCGCTCTGCACACAGGCAACGATAGCGGCATAGAGAGCGGTGATTGCGCCCACCACTGTGATGATTTCGAGCACTCCGGGCTCCTGAGCATAAAGCGGGAAGAGACGAGCTACGAGATAGACACCTGCCACAACCATTGTAGCGGCGTGGATCAAAGCCGAAACCGGTGTCGGACCCTCCATGGCGTCGGGAAGCCAGATGTGCAATGGGAACATAGCCGATTTACCGGCACCACCCATAAAGATGAGAATCAACGCCCATGCCATCACCGAGCAACCCATGAATGTTGCGCCACCGGCGGTTGCTACAACGGCACCGGGATTGGTAGTGAGGTCGAGGAAGTTGAAGGTATTGGAGTAGAACGAAAGAATGAGAATACCAATGAGGAAGCCGAGGTCGGCAAAACGGGTAACGATAAACGCCTTTTTGCTTGCAGCCACAGCCGCGGGCTTGGTGTAATAGAAGCCGATGAGCAAATATGACGAAACACCCACAAGCTCCCAGAAGATGTACATCTGGAAGATGTTGGTAGCCACCACAAGACCGAGCATGGAGAAAGTGAAGAGCGAAAGGAAAGCGTAGTAGCGCTGGAAGCCCTTTTCGCCATGCATATAACCGAGGCTATAGAGATGTACCATAAACGACACAGTGGAGATGACAATGAGCATCATTGCCGTAATCGGGTCGAGAAGCACACCGAGTTTAATAACGAGATTATCGGTAAATTGAAGCCAAGTGAAATCAAGCACTTGCAATTGCTGGCGAACACCATCGACAATCTGCCCTTGAGTGGTTCCGAAGAAATAAGTAAGGGCAATGGAATATGCGATAATGGTGGTAACGCCCATCGCCAAAGTGCCTAAGACACCGGCGAACTGCTTACTCATCCACTTGCCGCCGATTCCCAAGAGAAGGAACATCACGACAGGAATGATTAAGACCAAAATTGTATAAGAAAATTCCATAGCGATTAAAATTTCATTTTGGTGAGTTCATTAATATCGATATCCTTCACTTCGCGGTAGATATTGATGATAATAGCGATAGCCAACGCCGTTTCGGCAGCCGCGATACCAATCGAGAAGAGCGAGAAGAACATGCCTTCCATCTGGTCGGGGAAAAGGAAACGGTTGAAAACGGTGAAGTTGATGTTGACAGCATTGAGCATCAATTCAAGCGATATGAGAATCGCAATCATATTTTTTCGGGTGATGAAGCCGTAAACACCGCAGCAGAACATTACAATGCTGGGGATGATGTAGAAATAAACAGTCTGTTCCATATCTTACTATTTTTTACGGGCGACAACAATACCACCGATTATACAAGCCAATAACAACACACTGACAGCCTCAAAGGGGAGGAGATACTGCGAGCGGGCGGTGCCCATGAGAGTCTCACCGATGGCTGACATATCCACACCGGGATTTTCACCGAGTCGAGCAGTGGCAAACGAGAGCTGAGTGAACACAGCCACACCCGAAACCACAGCGCACAAGAGAGCTGCGATGGCACCCAATGCTTTCTTTTTCGACGACAACAGCGCAGTCTTCTCACCGGGCTTATGTGTGAGCAAAATAGCGAACACGAAAAGCACCATAATGCCGCCGGCATATACAGCAATCTGCACAGCGCCGAGGAATTGGTAGTCGAGCATGAAATAGATGCCCGCTGCGGCAAAGAGAGTGAAAAGCAGATAGGTTGCGGCGCGCAAGATGCGACGCTCGGTAACCGCCATCACCGAAAAGACTATAATTGCAAGCGCAATTATAAGATACATTACGATAGATCCTACTTGTTCCATATTATTTGATTTCTGTTTTTACATCGTTGGCGGGAGCAGCTGCAGGAGCGGGAGCCTCGATTTCCTTCTCAGGGAGGTAATTGAGTTGTTTCTCCAATTTGTCGCGGGTGAAGACAGCCTGCTCGAAATCGTTGGAGAATTCAATAGCACCGTGAGGGCACGAGGTTACACACAACTGACAGAAGGTGCAACTTCCGAGGTCGTACATATAACGCACCAATTTTTTCTTTTTCTTGCCGTCGGGCATCTCCACCATCTTAGATTCGATGGTGATTGTGCCGTTGGGGCAATTCATCTGGCACAAACCGCATGCGATACACTTGTGGTTGCCATCGGCGTCGTACTTGAGCGCGAGAGTCGCGCGGAAGCGCTCGGGGATGTCCAAAGAGTCGCGGTTTTCGGGATACTGGTGAGTGATTTTCGGGGTAACCAGCTCCTTGCCTGTTACTTGCATACCCTTCAAGAGACTCACAATTCCATTGAAAAGCGATGCAAAATAATCTTTGATACTCATAAATTTATTTACACTAATATAATTAAATTGTTAGACTTATTTCTCAACCTAATCTTTATTTGATTGTCCGCCAATGATATCGAGCAATTCGGTAGTGATGCTTTGCTGGCGCAACTTGTTGTATTCCAATTGAAGTTCTTCGAGGAGCGTTTTGGCGTTGTCGTTCGCGCTTTGCATAGCCATCACGCGAGCGGCTTGCTCGGAAGCCACGTTCTCGGTAACGATTTCCTGCATCACCGAGAGGATGAAGAGCGGGAGAACGCTTCTGAAGATTGACTGAGCATCCGGCTCAAAGAGACAAGGCTTGTTGGCGTCGTGCTTGGTGTCGCCACTTTGCGCCAACAGGTTGTCCATCGACACCGGCAACAGGGAGTTCACCTCAACGGTTTGCCTGCTCACACTGCGGAAGTGAGTGTAGAGGATATCGACGCGGTCAAATTCCTTGTTGACAAATCTACCCTTCAAGTCATCGGTGAAGTCGCGGACTTCGACCGATGAACTGCGGGTATTAAGATTGCACTGCTCGAGCGAGATACCGGAATCGGCAAGTTTAGCAACGGCCTTGACCATCTTTTTACCGATGGGGATAACCGTGATTTCGAGCGAGGTGCCATATTTTTCCTTAGCGACCCTGATATATTCGAGGAGTCGCTTGAAAACTTGCATATTAAAGGCACCGCACAAGCCGTCGTCGCTGCCCAGCACCACCAATGCGACGCGCTTAACCTCGCGCGCCTCGAGAAGCGGTGATGTGAATTGCGCATCGGCACTCAAAAGGTGTCCTATCACTGTTTGAATCTGATTTCGATAGGGCAGCAATCTGCCGAGAGCGCCCTCCGCCTTGTGCATTTTGGCTGAAGAAATCATTTTCATAGCGCCGGTGATTTTCTCCGAGGAGCCCACCGACCCTATTCGTCCTTTCAATTCTCGTAACGTTGCCATTTTTAATCAGTTTTTAGTATCTGCTTGCAACTTCTTTGGCGCACGAAGTGATTAAGGCTGTAACCTCGTCGGTGAGCTTACCTGCCTTGATAACGTCGAGCACCTCTTTTTGATATTTAGCCTTAAGCAATTGGATAAACGCTTTCTCAAACTCAGCTACCTTGTCGAGAGGCACGTTTTCGAGCAAGCCCTTTGTGCCACAGAAGATAGCGGCAACTTGTTCCTCGACAGCCACAGGAGAATACTGGGGTTGGATGAGGAGGCGCTCGTTTTTACGACCTTTGTCGATAACCTTGGCTGTAACGGGGTCGATATCGCCACCGAATTTGGTGAAAGATTCCAACTCGCGGAACTGAGCCTGGTCGATTTTGAGTGTACCTGCCACTTTCTTCATCGATTTAATCTGAGCGTTACCACCCACACGCGACACCGAGATACCCACATTGATAGCGGGACGGATACCGCGGTTGAAAAGCGCAGACTCGAGATAAATCTGACCGTCGGTGATAGAAATCACGTTGGTGGGGATGTAAGCCGACACGTCGCCTGCCTGAGTTTCGATGATAGGAAGCGCGGTGAGAGAGCCACCACCCTTCACCATAGGCTTGAGAGCCTCGGGGAGGTCGTTCATGCTCGCAGCCACCTGCTGGTTGTCGATAATCTTAGCCGCGCGCTCGAGCAAACGGCTGTGGAGATAGAAAATATCACCCGGATAAGCCTCACGACCCGAAGGACGCTTGAGCACGAGGGAGATTTCGCGGTAGGCAACGGCTTGTTTCGAGAGGTCGTCATAGACGATGAGGGCATCGCGGCCTGTATCACGGAAATACTCACCGATAGCCACGCCTGCGAAGGGGGCATAATAGCGCATGGAAGCCGAATCGGCAGCAGTGGCGGCAACCACGATAGTGTAGTCGAGAGCGCCGTGCACACGCAATTCGTTGACGGTTGCGGCAACCGACGAAGCCTTTTGTCCGATAGCCACATAGATGCAGTAAACCGGCTTGCCTGCCTCGAAATTGGCGCGCTGATTGATAATAGTGTCGATTGCGATAGCGGTCTTACCAATCTGGCGGTCGCCGATGATAAGCTCGCGCTGACCGCGACCGATGGGCACCATCGAGTCGATGGCTTTAATACCGGTTTGAAGCGGCTGGTTCACCGGCTGACGGAAAATAACACCGGGAGCCTTTCTTTCGAGCGGGAGGTGAACAAGAGAGCCCTCGATGGGACCATTGTTGTCGATAGGCTCGCCGAGGACGTTGATAACACGACCCAAAAGCCCTTCGCCCACCGGGATGGAGGCGATTTCGCCGGTGCGGCGCACCTTCATGTTCTCCGAGACTTTGTTAACGCTGTTGAGCAAAATCACACCCACGTTGCTCTCCTCGAGGTTGAGCGCGACGCCTTTCACGCCGTTTTCAAACTCAACGAGTTCGTTGGCTTTAACATTTTCGAGCCCATAGACATGCGCAACGCCGTCGCCCACTTCCAAGACGGTACCAACTTCCTCAAACGACATTTTGCCACGCACATCGTCGAGTTGTTGTTTTAGAATATCTGATATCTCACTTGGATTTACCATCTTAAATTAACTTAGGAGTTTTAAACGCAAATTTTTTAATTGATTACGCACCGAAGCATCGAGCATCTGCGAATCGACGGTAACGGTGAAACCGCCGATAAGGTCGGGATTAACGACATGCGACAATTCAATAGTCTTGTCGGCAACATGCTTTTGCACGATGTTTTTGATTTTAGAGAGTTCTTTCTCGTCGATATCGGCGGCTGTAGTAATCACCACGCGGGCGATAGCATTGGCCTTGCGATAGATATCGCCGAACGAAAGAGCCATGGTTCTAATCAGGTTTACGCGATTGTTTTTAATCAAAAGCAAAACAAACTTATCGACGCTACCACCCTTGTCGGCTCCGGCTGCAGTGAGCAACAGGCGTTGCTTATCGGCGGGGAGGAGATACGGGTTGTCCACAGTCGATTGAAGCAATTTCTCGGATTCGAAAGTATTCGCCAACTGAGTCATTTGAGCATACACTTGGGCGGCGTTGCCTGCTTCCAGGCAATGCTTGTAAAGTGCCTTGGCATATCTGCCGGAAATTAGACCTTCATTCATTTTGCTTAATTTTTAAGTTCAACCTCGTCAAGAAGTTTGTTGACTAATTCCGATTGAGCCTTGCCACTCTGGAGAGAGTTGCGCATCACCTTTTCGGCGATTTGCAAAGCAAATTCGCTCACTTCTTTACGGAATTGCGATTCGGCTTCTTTGCGCGATTGCTCGATAGAAACTTGTGCTGCGTCGATGAGTTTTTTCGCTTCTTTCGAGGCTTCGCCCTTGGCTTCCTCGATAATCTGCGATTTCATCTTGGCTGCTTCGCGTAGAATTTCCGCCTGCTGCTGTTGCGCTTGTTTGATGAGCGCATCGGCCTCTGCCTTGGCGTTGTCGAGGTGAGCCTTAGCATCTTGTGCATAGAGCACCCCCTTGTCGATCAAGTCGGCGCGCTCCTCGAGCGTCTTGACTATGAAAGGCCAAGCAAACTTTGCCAAAATGAAGAAAAGGATGGCAAAGGAGACGAACATCCAGAATACCAGCCCAAATTCGGGCGTGAACAATTCCATTTCGAGAATTTATGATTAGATAAACAAAGCGAGGATACAAACGATAACCGCAAAGAGAGCCACACCTTCGATGAGGGCTGCGATTACGATCATGTTACTACGGATGTCGCCTGCCGATTCGGGTTGACGAGCAATAGCTTCCATTGCCGATGAACCGATTCTACCGATACCGATACCTGCTGCGATTGCTGCGATTGCTGCTCCTACACATGCTCCGACAACTGCGAGAGCCTCTGCTGCTGCTAAAATCATTCCTAACATAATTGTAAAGTTTTGAGAGTTTTAATTTATTTGTTTTTTTATTAATTATTTTCTTTTATTGTTTCATGTTCTTCGTGTCCACCCTCTTGTGCAAGTCCGATAAAGATTGTAGAGAGCATAGTGAACACATACGCTTGGATGAAACTAACCAAGGTGTCGATGACCAACATAAACACTGAGAAAGCTATCGAGATGACTGTCGCTCCACCTGTAGCCACTGCGCCGAATGCCGCAAAGATGAAGATGAGCAAGGTGAGAGTAATCACAATCATGTGCCCGCCCATCATATTGGCGAAAAGACGCACTGTGAGGGCAGCCGGCTTGGTGAACATACCGAACACCTCAATCACTTGCATGATGGGTATCGGGCATTTGAGCCACACCGGAACATCGGGCCAGAAGATATCTTTCCAATAGTGTTTTGTACCAAAAAGGTTTGTCATCAAGAATGTGCATAAAGCCAATACGAGTGTAACAGCCACGTTGCCGGTGAGGTTTGCGCCACCGGGGAAAATCACTATAAGCCCGAGCAGGTTCATCACAAGGATGAAGAAGAACACTGTGAGCAGATAGGGAGCGAATTTGTGAGCCTTCTTGCCGAGAATCGGGCGGATGACGCCGAAATAGACAAATTCGACAACAAATTCGATTGAGGCTTTACCTTTGCGAGGTGCTTTAAGCCCGTTTTTGCGATACCAGTTGCGCACCGAGAAGATGCAGAGAACGACAACCAGTGCCGAAATGAAGAGCGCAAGCACGTTTTTGGTTATCGACAGGTCGAGGGGACGATACTCCTCAACGGTGCCGTCGGGTTGGGCGATGCGTTGCACCACTTTGCCCGGATAAGAGCCTTCTGTGGCGATTACAAAACCTTCGTATTCGGCATTGTGCTCAAGGCGTGCGCTGCTGAATATGTGCCATTCGCCACTCTGCGAGCGCACAATGATAGGCAATGGGATGCGCGCATGATGGTTGAACGGCACTTCCCAGCCATAGCGGTCGCCGAGGTGGTCGAAAATGATGCCTTTGGCATCCACCGACCCATCCGACTCGCCCTCGCTTGCGCGAGCGGTGAATGCAGCCAATGGAAGGGCGATGCAAAGCATCAATATGGTTAGTAATCTTTTCATAAATGCTCGTATTAATAAATGCACACCGACACTACATTGTTATCAACATCGACAATCCCGCCTTTCACCTCGAGGGAGGTGCGCTCGCCTTGCACATCATATTCGATGACGCCTGCGGTGAGCGATGAGATTATCGCCGCGTGGTTTTTGAGCACTGTGAATGCCCCAAGTTCGCCGGGAAGATTAACCAAGTCAACTTCGCCGGAGAATTCCACTTTTTCTGAAGATATGATTTTGAGTGTCATGCTACTTGATTATTATTTTTCAACTTCGGCAAGAAGTTTCTTACCTTTGGCGATAGCGTCGTCGATAGTACCGACATTGAGGAATGCCTGCTCGGGATATTCATCGACTTCGCCGTTGAGAATCATCTTGAAGCCGCGGATAGTCTCGTTGAGAGGCACCATCACACCGGGAAGACCGGTGAACTGCTCGGCAACGAAGAATGGCTGAGAAAGGAAGCGTTGAGCGCGGCGAGCGCGAGCCACAACGAGTTTGTCTTCATCGCTCAACTCATCCACACCGAGGATGGCAATGATATCCTGCAATTCGTTGTATTTCTGGAGCAACTGTTTCACTGCCTGAGCAGTTTGATAGTGCTCTTCGCCCACGATGTGTGGGTCGAGGATGCGGGATGTCGATTCCAACGGGTCAACAGCAGGATAGATACCGAGCTCGGTAATCTTACGGCTAAGCACGGTGGTAGCGTCCAAGAAGCTGAATGTTGTAGCCGGAGCAGGGTCGGTCAAGTCGTCGGCAGGCACATAAATTGCCTGAATCGAAGTGATCGAACCTTGCTTGGTCGAGGTGATACGCTCTTGAAGCACACCCATTTCGGAAGCAAGAGTAGGTTGATAACCCACAGCCGAAGGCATACGGCCAAGAAGTGCCGACACCTCGCTACCCGCTTGAGTGAAACGGAAGATGTTGTCGATGAAGAGGAGGATATCCTTACCACCGCCGTCTTGGTCGCGGAACTGCTCAGCCACTGTAAGACCGGCAAGGGCGACACGCATACGAGCACCCGGCGGCTCATTCATCTGACCAAACACGAGTGTTCCTTGCGACTGAGCGAGCTCGTTCATATCCACGTCGTCGAGGTTCCACTCCCCTTTTTCGAGACCTTCCTTGAATTTTTCGCCGTAACGAATCACATTGCTCTCAATCATCTCGCGGAGGAGGTCGTTACCCTCGCGGGTGCGCTCACCCACTCCGGTGAACACCGAGAAACCATTGTGTCCGTGTGCGATATTATGAATCATCTCCATAATGAGCACGGTCTTGCCCACACCGGCGCCACCAAACAAACCGATTTTACCGCCCTTGGAGTAAGGCTCCAGAAGGTCGATAACCTTGATACCGGTATAGAGGATTTCCGACCCGATAGAGAGGTCGGCAAATTCGGGAGCCGACTGGTGAATGGCACGAAGCGACGAGCCATCGAGGTTTTTCAGGTGGTCGATAGGTTGACCAAGTACATTCAACAAGCGGCCTTTCACTTGTTCGCCGGTGGGCACCGAGATAGGATTGCCTGTGTTCACGGCTTTCATGCCGCGTTGCAAGCCATCGGTGCTCTCCATAGCCACACAGCGCACGGTTGACTCACCGATGTGCTGTTCAACTTCGAGAACAAGGTCACTGCCGTCGTCTCGTCTCACCTTCAGAGCGGTGTAGATAGGGGGAACGGCATTGCCCTCGCCTTCAAAGGCAATATCGACCACAGGGCCGATTACCTGGGTAATTATACCAAAATTATCGCTCATATTTCACGAATATTATTTGGGGTTTATTATATATCTTTAGAAATGAAGTCCATACACCACGATAAGTGTCATCAACACGAGGTTGAAAAGTCCGATGGGCATAAGATACTTCCACTCGAGGGTGAGAAGTTGGTCGATACGCACACGGGGGAATGACCATTTGAACCAAATGATGATGAATGAAATGAACACGGCTTTACCGATAAACCACACAATCGAGGGGATGAAGTCCATCACGGCGTTGAAGCCTTCCCATCCGGGGATGTGGAGCGGCATCCAGCCTCCGAGGAAGAGGAGCGATGCGATACCCGACACGATGAAGAGGTTGAGGTATTCGGCCAGGTAGAAGAATCCGAAGTGGATACCCGAATATTCGGTGTGGTAACCTGCGGTAAGCTCGTGCTCTGCCTCGGGCAAGTCGAAAGGACCGCGGTTGGTCTCGGCAGTAGCCGCAATGAGGTAGATTACAAAAGCGATGATAGCGGGGATATGCCCCTTGAAGAGGAACCAACCATCGGCTTGAGCCTCAACAAGACCGGTAATCGACATTGTGCCGGCAAGAACCACCACTGTGAGAATCGACAAACCGATTGACAACTCATAACTAATCATTTGGGCACCGCTTCGCAACGCACCAATCATTGTGTATTTGTTGTTGCTCGACCATCCTGCAAGGAGAATACCGAGCACGCCAATCGACGATGCGGCAGTCATGAAGAAGATACCGATGTTGAAATCGATGATTTGCAAGCCGTTACCCCATGGGAGGCAAGCGAAGCATAGCATCGAGGCTACAATCACCAAGTAGGGCGCAAGGGCAAAGAGGAATCGGTCGATGTTCTCAAGGCGGATAAGCTCCTTGATAAGGATTTTGAACATGTCGGCGAAACTCTGCAAGATACCCCAGGGACCTACACGCATAGGACCGAGACGGCACTGGAACCAGGCGCACAATTTACGTTCGTAGAAAATATAGAATAGAGCCAACAAAGCGTAGGCAAGAAGGAGCACCACGCCGATGATGACGCACTCTATCACAGTCGCTGCCCATTGGGGCATTACACTCAACAATAGGTCGTTGAACCAATTTGTGACTAATCCGAAGTCAAACATATCTTAAATCTTTCTATTTTGTTATCTATCAATATCTGGAATCACATAGTCGAGCGATGCGGTGATTGTGATAAGGTCGGCAATCTTGTATCCGCTGCAGCACTTATCCACCGAGCCGATGAGGTTGAGGCATGGGCTGTTGAAGTGCATACGATAGGGCGACTTGTCACCACGGCTCTCGATATACACGCCAAATGCGCCGCGGCTTGCCTCAACTTGCTGGAACCAATGTCCTGCAGGGAGTTTGATAATCTTCGGCACTTTTGGAGCGATATATTCGTTGCCTTCCTCTTTCTCGAGGATGTCGCAAAGTTGTTCAAGTAATTTCACACTCTGCTCGATTTCTTTCAATCTCACGAGATAGCGGGCGAAGCTGTCGCCTTCTTCCAAAGTGATTTCGTCGAATTCGAGTTCGTTATACACCGAGTAGGGGATGCGTTTGCGCACATCGCATTTCCAGCCTGCTGCACGAGCCGAGGGGCCTGTAACGCCAAAGTCCTTGGCATCTTGGAGGCTGAGAACACCCACGCCTTTGGTACGACCTTGTGCAATCACATTGCCGGTGAAGAGTTTGTGATATTCTTTGAGGCGCTCGGGCATGATAGCGCAGAGAGCGCGCACATCCTTGATAAAGTCGGGGTGAACATCGTTAACCACACCACCTATCACATTGTAATGGAGCGACATACGTGCGCCACAAGTTTTGTCAAAGATGTCAAGCACTTGCTCGCGCTCGCGGAAGCCGTAGAAGAATGCTGTGGTGGCACCCATATCCATAGTCATACAGCCGTAGGAGAGGAGGTGCGACGAAATACGCATCAATTCGTCCATCATCACGCGAATCACCTTGGCACGGTGAGGCACCTCGATGCCGAGAGCCTTCTCGATGCACATGCACAAGCAGTGACGGTTTTGGTGAGCGGAGAGGTAGTCGAGACGGTCGGTAAACATCAATGTCTGCGGATAGGTCTTCGACTCGCACATTTTTTCGATACCGCGGTGGATGTATCCACACACCGGAACAACTTTGTTGACGGTTTCGCCATCGATAGCAGCGCGAAGGCGCATCACACCGTGGGTTGATGGGTGCTGCGGACCGAAGTTCACCACATAATCGTCGGGGTTGAAAATATTGTATTCTTCTTTAGTTACATTACCTTTCTCATCTTCGCGGCACACAAACGAAGCATCCTCGTTTGGCTCGTCTTCCATGCGGATGGGGTTGAGTTCGGGGTTGCTGTCGTAATCTTTGCGGAGAGGATATCCCACCCAGTCGGTGCGCAAGAAAAGGCGACGCATGTCGGGGTGGTTGATAAACACGATTCCATAGAAATCAAAAACCTCCAATATTCGCGGGGAGACCGGAGCTCCGGTGAA
>JBJEKB010000175.1:0-2883 GCA_051878395.1 Muribaculaceae bacterium | reverse complement strand
TATTGGTGCGGGTTCGGCATTTATTATTAAATTTGCACTGAATTGGCCGGTAGTAATCGAAATCTATTCCGTGATTCTATCCTTTGCAGTGTGCACAATCACAGGTATATTCTTTGGCTGGTATCCGGCTAAAAAAGCATCCAACCTTGACCCGATAGAAGCAATACGTTATGAATAACAGCGAGCAAGACATATCAAAAAAGATGATGCGTGGAACACAGTTTTTCACCCATTTCATCTTGTTGTGCATCATATTTCTGCTGCCCGACTTCTTTATGTCGATGAAACACCCGGGACCATTCCTCTGGGTTACAAAACCGCTGTTTTTCATTCTTATGTTCTATGTTAACTACTTCTATTTTATCGACCGATTTTTCTTCAACAAGAAAAAGAGATGGATATTCATAGTGGTTAATGTCCTCATCGTGTGCCTATTTGTAACATTAATGTATCTCGCCAATAAGTTCTACGGACCTACCGACATCATGCGTCAGGGGAAACATCATTTCTGGCCCTCCGACCCGCCATTTAGCAAAGAATTGCTGAGCATATTGTCGTTTATGATTCGAGATGGCGGAATGTTGTTCCTCGTGATTGCACTCGCAGTGGCACTGAAACTCAACGAGAAATGGACAAAATGGAAGAAAATGGAGGAGCAAATGATTGCCGAGCGCAACGAGAGTGAGTTAAAAAATCTCAAAAACCAGCTCAATCCCCACTTCCTTTTCAACACGCTCAACAACATTTATTCGCTCATAGCAATTAGTCCCACCAAAGCGCAAGAAACAGTGCACGAACTCTCGCACCTTCTCCGCTATGTGCTCTACGACAACAACGAGCCGGAAGTGGCTCTCGAAAAAGAACTCAACTTTCTGCGCAACTACATCGAATTGATGCGCCTTCGCCTCAATTCCAATGTGCAACTCATCGTTGATATCGTAAAAGACCCGGAGGCAATAAGCAGGCTGCGCATTGCGCCACTGCTTTTCATCTCGCTCATCGAGAATGCTTTCAAGCATGGCGTGTCGCCATCGTCGCCTTGCTTTATCAAGGTGGATATTTCGGTGAAGGACTCCACAATTGATTGCGTGGTTGAGAACAGCTACTTCCCCAAGGACAACAACGACAAGAGCGGCTCCGGAATAGGTATCGCAAACCTCACTCGACGCTTATCGATTCTCTATCCCGAACGGCACACCTTTAAATATGGTATTAATGGCGACAAATATTTTGCGTCAATTTCTATAAATCTAAAACAAAACGACTATGACAAAAATTAGATGCTGCGTCGTTGACGACGAACCTCTCGCTCTCGAACTCATTGCGGGATATGTAAAACAGACACCGTTTTTACAACTTGTCAATACATTTGCATCGGCTTCGCAAGCCATCAAGACAATTATTTCGGATGAGATAGACATCGTCTTCCTCGACATACAGATGGCGGAACTCAACGGAATCGAATTTGCCAAAGTTGTTCCTCCCACCTGTCGCATTATCTTCATAACAGCCTTTGAGAAATATGCACTCGAGGGATTCCGCGCCAACGCTCTCGACTATCTTGTGAAGCCTGTGAGTTACAACGAATTTCTCTCCGCAGCCAACAAAGCGCTTAAATGGGTGGAGCTGAATCGTCGCAACGCAAACAACAGCGCTTCCACCGGCGACTACATAATCATAAAGAGCGAATACAAGATGATTCAAATAGCGGTAAAAGACATCTTATATATCGAAGGGCTTAAAGACTATGTGAAAATCTATCTCGAATCACAGCCACAGCCCATTCTCTCGCTCGTGAGTCTGAAAGTGCTTGAGAGCAAACTTCCCGAGTCGATTTTCTTGAGGGTGCATCGCTCATTTGTAGTGAACACCACAAAAATACGGCTCATCGACCGCAACCGCATCGTGTTTGGCAAGCAATACATCCCTGTGTCGGAAACCTACAAGGCACAGTTTGCCGACTATGTGGCACGCCACTCGGTAGCCGCCGCACCGCGTGAAGAATCATAACAGCATGTTCACATCATCATTATAAACACTCTAACTGAAGTTGATTCAAAGGGCTGACGGTCGTGAGACCGGCTCGCCCTTTTGTTTTTGTGTGTGGGAGGCGAAGCAATCAAGAACACGGATTAAACGGATGTGGCTCGCTGACGCTCGTGCCGAGAGAAGTATGTACCGGCTGCCGACTGGCGCAGCGCAGCGTCCGCCCCTCCGCTGCCAGCGGAGACGATGACCAAAGGCGAGGTAATTCGCCACCCCGGAGGTGGTGGCAGGCTGTCCGTTACCGATTGCGATCCCACCGCCGAGAATGGTGGTACGCAATGCGCCGCTACTGATGCACTGCTACCGCAGACTGTGCGCCGCTACCGATGGCGGCACCCCGAAGCGGGTGCTCCTGCCCATAGCCCGGCACTTACGCAGTTGTGCCGGGATCAGTGATATATAAGGAATGTGTGCCAAAGGTACACCCCTTGAATCCACAAAGCCTCTCCCCGGCGCTGCTTACGCAGCGCACACACCAAGCCACAGGCGAGCGTCAGCGAGCCCCTCCGAGATCTCCGAGTTCTCACCCACATGCCATCGCCCGCACCTGCAGGCTTACGCCTGCAATACCGCGCAACGCGCCGCTGCATCTCGGCACTCACCCGGGCGATAGCCAGCGGTGGCACCGCCACCGCCACACTCGCGTCCGCCGCGCGTTGCTAACGCAGCGCACTCACGCGCCCAAGCGCGTGCCGCTACACATCGGTGAAAGCCACAGCGTGGCGTGCCTGCCCATAACCCCGCTCTTACGCAGTTGAGCGGGGTCAGCAATAGATAGAGAAAATGAGGGTGTATCAAAAATAAATTATTTGATACACTCTTTCTATATATAGCTAT
>JBJEKB010000174.1:0-2886 GCA_051878395.1 Muribaculaceae bacterium | reverse complement strand
CATTGCCACCAACGAAGCTATCACATTCCTTTCGAAGGAGCAAGGTCGCAACACCGCAAGCATCGACGACATGGCAGATGCGGTGAAAGCGCTTGCCGCCGATGAATGGTTCGATGGCAACGACTTGCAACTGAAATTGCAAGAAGCTGTGGCTCAGCTTCCCGAGAAGCAGCGACTGGTGTTCAACATGCGCTACTTCGACGAAATGAAATACGAAGACATAAGCGACATTCTCGGCACTTCGGTGGGCGCGCTGAAAGCGTCGTTTCACCATGCCGTGAAAAAGATTGAAAGTTTTTTTGAATAACATTTAAACTTTTTGCCGATTGAGTAGTCAAATAAACGGATATGAAAAAGGAAGATTCTGAAATATTATCAAAGATAGGCAAGCATACCGGCTTCAAAGTGCCGGATGGCTATTTTGCCGATTTCGCCAAGAAAATGACGGAATCACTCCCCGACCGCGAGTTTGAGCAGGAAGTGAAGCCCACTTTGTGGCACCACGTCCGCCCCTGGATCTATATGGCGGCAATGTTTGGAGGAATTTGGTGTATGATGCACCTCTTCACCGATATGCGCGACAACAACCCCTACTACAACCCTTCTATCGCAAAGGCTTTCAACAACGAGTCGTTTGTCGATGACTTCGTTCTCACAGGAGATTTCAACGAATACGACCTCCTTCAACAACTTTGCGAAGACAGCGTGGAAATCACCGATGAAGACATTTTCAATGATTCTATAAAATAAAATATGACTATGAACTACAAATCTTATATTCTTTCTATTATCGCCATTATCGCTATTGGCACTTCGATGGCTTCGGCTCAAAACACCGACGAGCGTCAGCGCCGATGGATGAGCGATATGCGGGAATACAAAAAAGAGTTCCTCACCCGAGAAATGGAGCTCTCGCAAGAGCAGCAAGACAAGTTCTTCCCGCTATACAGCGCTATGGAAGACGAAGTGTATCAACTCAACAAGGAGAGCCGCGAACTCGAGCGCAAAGTGTCTTCGGCAGACAATGTCAGCGACCTTGAATATGAGGCTACCGCCAAGGCAATGCTCGATGTGAAAGCAAAAGAGGCAAAAATCGAAGCAACATATTTCGAGCAATTCAAGGAAATCCTTTCCGCCAAGCAGTTATTCCTCCTCAAACGAGCCGAAACTCGCTTCTCTCGCAATATGCTCAACATGCACCGCGACCGCAAAACAAAATAATTCAACAACATAACACGCAGCCCCCACAGACACACTGCGGGGGCTGTTTCGTGAATAGACACACTATAATCGCGGCTTCAACTGTTCTTGCGGTAACTTCGAGTTGCCAAGATCCACGCCACCACGGCATAGGCTATCAATGCGTAGAATTGAAGCGACAAATCGGCAATTCCACTCCCTTTGAGATAGATGGCACGCATCGCCTCGATGAAATAGCGCAACGGATTGATATAGGTTATCGCCTTTGCCCATGCCGGCATACATGCCACCGGTGTGAGCAACCCGCTGAGAAGGATAAATATCACAAGGAAGAAAAACATCACAAGGGCTGCCTGCTGGGTGGTATCCGAATAATTGGAAACGATAAGTCCGAAACTCGAAACGACGAGAATAAAAATGGTGGCAAACACAAATATCGTCGCGACACTGCCTGCGGGCAGTATCCCCCAGATACCATAGGCAAGCAAAATAGCGTAGGCAAGAATGACAAGACCCACAATCCAATAGGGAATCAACTTGGAGAAAATAAATTCAAAACGCCCCACCGGTGTAACATTTATCTGCTCGATGGTGCCTTTCTCCTTCTCCCCCACTATGTTCAATGCCGGAAGAAATCCCACGATAAGAATCATGAGCATAGACATCAATGCCGGAATCATAAACCGCTTATAGTCGAGGGTGGTGTTGTAGAGATATCGAGGCATTACATCGAAATGCGCCATTCGCGTAGCCTCGGCATCAAGTCCCGATTCCTCGCGTAGCGATGCCGAGTAATCGGCAATAATCTGCGAGAGATAGGAAGAACCAAGCCCTGCTTTCATGCCATTCACGGCGTTTGCCGAGATAAGCACCTTGCTAACCCCCTCTCTTACAAGATGTCGCTCAAAATCGGGCTCTATCTCCACCACGAAATCGGCATTGCCGGCATCTACATCGCCCATTGCCGCTTGATAAGAGGATGGAAGAGACTCTATTTTGAAATAAGTCGATGCTGCAAGTTTGTCGACAAGGCGCTGCGACCATGTGCTCCGGTCGTTATCCACAATCGAGATTTTGAGGTTTTTCACCTCTTGTGTGGCGACACGAGGCATCACATTTATCAGCGCAAGAGGCAACAGCACAAACACAATGGGAAGCACTATGTTGCGCATCATCTGCTTGAATTCCTTTTCTATTAAAAACTTGATTACCATAGCAATTACAGTCTTATTTTGAACATTTTCCACGACACGGCAAGCAACACCACAGCCATGATGGCAAGAACAAATGTCTCGTGTGCCACATAGCGCAATTCAACTCCCTGAATCATAAGTTTGCGAGCCACCTCGATATACCACCGCGCCGGCACTATCATCGACACGCGTTGAAGTGTTTCCGGGATGCTCTCTATCGGGAAAGCGATTCCCGACATATACACAGTGGGGACAATGAGTAGCAAGGATAGAAGCATCGCGGCAAGTTGGCTGTTCACCACAGTGGAAATAAACAGTCCGAGCATCAGTGCCACGATGATATAAAGCAAGGTTATTGCCACAAACCCCGGAAGGCTGCCGGCAACCGGGATATCGAGCAGCACTGCCGAAAGAATGAGGATGGTAGCAAAATTGACACAAGATATCACAAAATACGGCACGAGTTTGGCGAGCACAATCACAATTGGCGGTA
>JBJEKB010000173.1:0-12596 GCA_051878395.1 Muribaculaceae bacterium | reverse complement strand
CCAAGAAGAACCCATACGCAAGGCAATCACATTCTTTCAAGAGAAGAATCCGAAGCCAAGCCTCATAGTCCTGCCGACAGCATGGGGCAAATCGATCCTCACTGCTTTCGTGGCAAAGAACACCAAAGACAGGATCATAGTTCTGCAACCCTCGAAAGAGTTGCTCGAACAGAACTACTCGAAATACCTCTCGCTTCTCGGCGATGACTTCATGGAAGTGAACGCGGGGATTTACAGCGCAAGCTTCAACCGCAAAGAGATGGCGCAGATAACCTACGCCACCATCGGATCAATCAAGAACATCGGCGAAGAATTCAAACGACGCGGCTTCACGAAGATGCTCATAGACGAAGCGCATCTCTACCCACGCGAAGCAGACTCGATGCTCGGACGCTTCCTCAAGGAGAGCGGCATAAAACACGTCCTCGGGATTACAGCGACTCCGCTAAAATTGCAGACCAACCGAGACCGAGGAGGACAGACATACTCGAAGCTCGTGATGCTGACGAGCCGGAGCAAGAAAGGGAACTTCTTCAAAGACATAATACACGTGGGACAGGTCGAGGAAATGGTGAGCCTCGGCTATTGGAGCAAACTGCTGTATCAAGAGGAGGGTTTCGATGGCAGCCTCCTCGTTTTCAACAGCAGCAGAAGCGAATTCACCGAGGAGAGCGTGCAACGAGCATACGACGCCAACGGCGGCACAGAAGCGATCCTGCGCGCTCTCGACAGCAATCCCGACAGAAAGCACATCCTCGCCTTCGCGCCAAGCGTAGCGGACGCAACAGCCCTGTCCGAGCATTATCCCAACAGCGCGGTCATTTACGGAGACATGGACAAAGCACAACGAGAGCGCACTATCGCAGACTTCCGAGCCGGGCGCATTCGCGTGATTTTCAACGTGAGGGTGCTTTCTACCGGCTTCGACTATACAGGCATCGACTGCATAGTACTCGGCATCAGCACAGCCTCAATAGCACTCTACTACCAAATCGTAGGACGAGCCACTCGAATCGAGAAATGCAAGAAAGACGCGCTGATAATCGACCTCGGCGGCAACGTTAAACGGTTCGGCAGGGTTGAAGACTTGCGCTTCGAGAAAGGGAAGATATGGCGGCTTTTCGGCACAGGAGGAATGCTCCTATCAGGCATCCCGATAGACCAAATCGGCGTGTACACGAAAGAAGACACGGTGGCAATCGACACAAAGCAAGAGCCGCCCATCGAAATAATGCCCTTTGGCAAATACAAGGGTGAGCGAATAAAAGACATTCCAACAAATTACAAGCAATGGATGATAAGCACCTTTAAGTGGGACGCTCGAAACGAGCCGCTGCGCAAATCAATCATTGCCTCACTTTAACACCGAAAACCTCACGCATCATGGAAGAAAGAAAGGGTTTTGTGTTCTTCACAAGTTGGGCGAGAGTACTCAAAAAATACCCTCCCGAACTGCGTTGCAAAGTTTACGACGCCATCATCTCATACCCAGAAACAGGAAACGTTCCCGAACTCGATGCCATTGCACAAATGGCATTCGACTTCATCAAGTCGGAGATAGACAGGACGCAGAACAAATACGAACAGACCTGCGAAAAGAGAAGAAAAGCCATTCAAAAGAGATGGGAGAAAGTCAATCGTACAAGCGATACAAAAGAATACAATAGTATTCAAAAGAATAACTTGAATACAAACTATAGTGAGGATGAGGATAAATATGAGGATGAGGATAAACATGAGGATGAGGATAAACACAAAGAATCTAAAGATTCTATGAGTGTAGAAGAAGAAAATCCGCGCACGTGCGCGAGAACCGCCTACAACGACAGCAGTCTTCTTGCGGAATTCTTCGCCGAAGAACATCAGGCATCGCTCGAAGTAATACAGAAGCAACTGCGCCTCACACCCGACGAGATAAAGCGCATGGCGCAGGAGATAGTGGACGAGTGGACGCTGACCGGGCAGACACACACCGACTACACTGATGCCTCGCGCCACCTCATCAGCACCCTGCGCCGGAAAAAGCAATCGGGCAAGACATCAAAACCCGACCTCGGGGTCGGAGAGTTCCGAAACAGCAGAGGGCAACGCACATACGCATCAAGCGGAGTCGTTGTTCCTGAGAGCGCACCACCACGCCCCTCGGCATCACATTGGTGGAGCGAAGTCTCAAACAGATGGGAGAAACAGATATGAGAGACTACAGCGACTACGGAATAGAGATACCCGGTGGCAAGCGAGGAGGGAAAGTGAAATGCTTCTGCCCCCAGTGCCATGAGACTCGCCACGACAAGCGAGACAAGAGCCTCTCGGTTGACCTCGACAAAGGAGTGTGGAACTGCCACTACTGCGGATGGGGTGGCAGCCTTGGCTACACCGAAATAGAGAAAAAGCAGTGGATGGAGAGACAGCCATGGTTCAGACCCGCACAAATCCGCAAGCAGAAGCCGGACTACAAGCGACCGACACCAAAGCCTCACGCTCCGATGAGCGATAAGGCTCTCGCATGGTTCGCAGGAAGAGGAATCAGCAGAGCCACACTTGAAGCCTTCAAGATAACCGAGGGAATGGAGTGGATGCCGCAGAAGAACGGACAAGCGAACACCGTGCAATTCAACTATTACCTGAACGGACAACTCATTAACACCAAGTTCCGCACGGGGGACAAGTGTTTCAAACTCTTCTCAGGAGCAGAACTGATCCCATACAACATCGATGCAATAAAAGGGAAAAAAGAGTGCATCATCACGGAGGGTGAAATGGATGCTTTGAGTTTCCACGAAATCGGTCTAACAGCAGTGGTGAGCGTCCCAAACGGAGCGAATGCCAACCTCGACTACCTCGACGACTTCATAGAGGACTATTTCGATGACAAGGAGACAATATACATAGCAGTCGATACCGACGCGAAAGGAGTGCTACTAAGGGATGAACTCGTTCGCCGTTTCGGAGCGGACAGATGCCGTGTGCTCGACTTCGGAGCGGACTGCAAGGATGCCAACGAGGTACTGATGAAACACGGAAAGGAGAGCCTCCGACAATGCCTCAATAGCGCACCCGAAATCAAGGTCGAGGGAGTGTTCACGGTTTCCGACTTTGAACAGAGCCTCGACGCAATATTTGAGTTCGGACTGCAGAAAGGAGTTGTCATAGGGCATGAGAACGTAGACAGGCTCATCAGTTTCGAGACCAAGCGGCTCTGCATGGTAACCGGCTACCCGGGAAGCGGCAAGTCGGAATTCATCGACGAGATAGCGGAGCGGCTCAACATGAGGTACGGATGGCGTTTCGCATATTTCTCTCCCGAAAACGCACCTCTCGCCTACCACGCAAGCAAGCTGATAGAAAAGTTCACAGGAAAGCACTTCGACAAACAGCACCTCACATTTGGAGAGTACAAGCAAGTCAAGCAGCACCTTGAGCAGGACTTTTTCTTCATTGCACCAAGCGACTATCATGTGAATACAATCCTCGAAAAAGCCAAGTACCTCGTTCGTCGCAAGGGAATCAAGGCTCTGGTCATCGACCCGTACAACCGCCTCGAGGACGAAAAGGGCGGCATGAAAGAGACCGACTACATAAGCGTCCTGCTCGACCGGCTGACCAACTTCGCACAGCAGCACGACATCCTCATCATTCTGATGGCGCACCCGACCAAGCCTGCCAAAAACAGAGACGGAAAAATCGATCCCCCTACCCTTTATGACATAAGCGGTTCGGCTCACTTCTTCAACAAGGCTGACTTCGGCATTGTGGTACACCGGGATCGAATAAACAACACGGTAGAGATACGCATCGAAAAGGTCAAGTTCAGACACCTCGGAGAACCGGGAACAGCAGTCATGAAATACAACCTCAACAACGGAAGATACACCCCGTACTACAACGGACAGGAGCTTGAATGGGATAACACCAACCATCTTGTCGAGGAGGAACGCAGACGAGCACAGGACGCAGCAGAAGCGGCTCGTTTTGACTTTGATGAATGGCTCGCTCCGACGGACGAGGAAGCCCCATTTTAACCAAGAGTTAATTATTATTTAGAAACAAGGGACAACCAACAAACAAAATGAAATATTCAGTAAAGAACCACGATAGGAAAGCAATGGCGCGCATAGAGAGCATCAAGGTATTCTGCCCCAAATGCGGTGAGAAAGCGAAGATGATATGGAGCTTAGCCAACGGATACCGCCACGCCTCATGGCTTTGCTCATGTGAAGCATCAGAAAAGAATGGATGGACAGGATGGTGGACAGCCGACCCGGAGCCGTTCAGAGAGAAGCCGCAACGTTTTAAGACCCTCTTCGATTTTTGAAACAATATCGGCGGTACACCGGTGCCACCGAACAAAAATAATTCAAACAAAGCGAATTACAAACCAAAAAACAAAGAAAATGACAGTAAAAGAACTTCAAGATTGGTGCAAGAGCTGCCGACACAAGGATGCAGAAGTCTACATCTGTAAGGATTGGCTCGCAGTTGATGACAATGGCAACCTCACAGAACTCTACCCCGTTACAGACTTAGTGGAACAACACGTAGTCATAGATGTCGGCATGGACTTCGAAGACGAACACCAAGTAATAATCGAATTTTCAGATAGAACGATCTAAAAGTACATCATAAATCCAACAAAAACAACATGGCAAATTTTAGTATTAAAACAGACCTCCTGAAAATCAAGGGGGCATTCGTAACGGACATCAAGGGAATCAAAGTAACAAAACGATGCCTATGCATCCCAATCGACGAGAGCGGACTCTTCCTCGGCAAACTTGGCTGCTATCTCAACATGACCGCAATCGAGATGCAGAACCCTCAGTACAGCGAAACACACTGCTTAAAGGTAAAATACGACCGGGAAGTGTACGACCGTATGACCGACGAGGAGAAAGCCGCGCAGCCTATTATTGGCGGAATGCATGAACTCAAGAGAAAACCACAGCCTGCCGTGGAAATGTCCAACGGCAACAATCAAATCGTGGCATGTACAGAAGATGACCTCCCGTTCTAATCGACACACAAACCAAAACGACCGGGCAACCGGCAGACAGTGGGAGCAATCCCCCGTCTGTCGTGTATGCCAACAGGCACATAGAAATGCCCCTAATTTCAACGATATGACGAAAACAGATAAAGTACCCACGAAGCGCAAGAAGAAGCCACAGACAAAGCCGAAGACCCCAAAATCGGACTTTTTCACGATACTATGCCGCTCCGATTTGAAAGTAGAGTGCGTAAAAGAGCACAAGTTCCACCCCACAAGAAAATGGCGGTTCGACTATGCAATCCCGGAACACAAGATAGCAATCGAGGTCGAGGGCGGAGTGTGGACAGGCGGAAGACACACATCTCCGATGGGTTTTCTTAACGACATGGAGAAATACAACACCGCCACAATCATGGGATGGAGAGTTCTCCGTACCATTCCCGGCGAGCTGTGCAACAACAGCACGCTACAGATGGTGCGAGACATTATGGCTCATAAAGCAGGACGATAAATAAACTGATTTATAGACAAAAATGATTATAATACAATCATTTTTGCTAACTTTGCAAAAAACAGAATATGAACACCGAAACGATTAAACTCACGCAAATTAACATCAACGCAAGGAATCCCCGAAAGATTTCAGACACGCAACTTCAAAGACTTATGCGCTCCCTGCTCATCTTCCCGGAGATGCTGACATTGCGCCCAATTGCGATAGATGAGACATTCACAGCTCTCGGCGGAAATATGCGTTACAGAGCATTGTCGGCAATAGCCGGCTTGACAACTGAGGAAATTCAACAAGAACTGATACAGACCGACGGCTTCACGAAGAAGACCGAAGCGGAGCGACAAGCACTGCTCGACTATTGGGCTCAATGGATACAAGATCCCACGGCGGTCATCGTAAGAGCAGACCAACTGACCGAAGCGCAGAAGAAAGAATTCATCATAAAGGATAATGTCTCCTTCGGCGATTGGGATGACGAAATCCTTGAGTCGGACTTCGACCCGGATGAGCTTCTCGATTGGGGACTCGGAGACCTCGACGATGAGCCGGACGATAGCGAAGCAGACGAGGATGACTACACCGATGAAGACGCAGCCAACGCACCGACTCGGTGCAATCCCGGAGATGTGTGGCTCCTCGGACGACACAGACTCATGTGCGGCGACAGCACAAAAGAATCTGATGTAGCCAAGCTGATGAGCGGAGGACAAGCGCATCTGCTGCTGACAGACCCACCCTACAACGTGGACTACCAAGGCGGAACAAAGGAAAAAATGAAAATAGCCAACGACAACATGGACGATGTATCGTTTGTCGGTTTCCTTACAGCAGCCTTCAACTGCGCGATCCAAGCTATGCGTCCGGGCGCAGCGTTCTACGTGTGGCATGCCGACAGCAAGGGCTTTGAGTTCCGCACGGCACTCAAAGAAGTAGGACTGACAATTCGGGAGACGCTGATATGGGTCAAGAACGCTCTCGTTCTCGGGAGGCAGGACTATCAATGGAGACACGAGCCATGCCTTTATGGATGGAAAGATGGCGCAGCGCACTACTTCATTGATGACCGAAGCCAAAGCACGGTAATCGAGGACGCAGGAGTGGACTACCGCAAACTCAAGAAAGACGAACTGCTGAAACTCGTGCTTCAACTTACTGATGTGTCCGTTCCGAATACCGTAATCTACGAAGACAAGCCCACCAAGAACGACATCCATCCCACCATGAAGCCGGTCAAACTTATGGCACGACTTATCAAGAATAGCACGAGACATGGTGAACTCGTCCTCGACCTTTTCGGAGGCAGCGGCTCCACGCTTATCGCTTGCGAACAGATAAATCGACAATGCTTCATGATGGAATTCGATCCCAAATACTGCGACGCAATCCTCGATAGATGGGAGAAACTCACAGGAGGAACAGCAGAGCGGATAACCCAATAAACACCCACAATGAGCAAGATGCAATACCAACGACGGCGGCAAGCCAAGATTGCCCGGCTCGAGATAGTCTCGAAGATGTTTCTCCGGCAACACACGGTACGCCAAATAAGAGCCGAGGTAATGAAGCGGCTCAACCTGAAGACATACTCCACCTCCACGGTACAGAGCGACCTAAAAACGGTGCTCGAAGAACTCCAAGAACAGCGACTCGACCACTCAGAGTACGGCTTGCAGTTGGAACTCGAGCGCATCGATGAAACATGCCGGGAATTGTGGGCGCAGTGGGAGAAGTCTAAAGAAGACTACGTACGCACTATGAGGAAGCGCAAGGGTGTGCCGCAGTTCGGAGACGAGGGCGGAAAGAGCAAGACCACGCAGATAGAAACAAGCGAGAGCAATGTCGTGGGTCTCGGCAACGTGGCTTACATCTCGGAAATCAGGGCGCAGTTACAGGAGCGTCGCAAACTGCTCGGACTTTATCCGCCCGACAAAAAAGAGGTCTCCGGCGAACTTTCCTTTGCAAATCTGCTCATGGAATCGGGGATGCTCGACGAAGCGGAAGCCGGCAGCACTGAATTCCCCACGTAAGCCGCTGTGTTCGCTCGTTTCCTTCCCGGTGGAACAACTCTGCACCTTTATATGCACAAAAGCGCACAATCGAAAAATATAGCGAAAATAACTCCGCATTTCAGCAATGGCAAGACAGAAAGACATAATCCGGCAGAGGGGCATCGACCTCCTTACTTCTTGGCGGGAGGATTGGAACAAATTCATCCGAGAAGCTCTGGGAGCAAATCTCGACAAAGAGCAACAAGAGATAGTGGCATCGGTACAGCACAACCCTCGCACATCCGTTGCTTCCGGCACAGCACGCGGCAAGGACTTCGTAGCGGCTTGCTGCGCCTTGTGCTGTCTTTTCCTTACCCCGAGGTGGAACAGACGCGGAGAACTCGTGGAGAACACTAAAGTAGCACTAACAGCCCCGACCGACAGACAGGTCAAGAACATCATGATGCCGGAGGTCTCACGACTCGTGGAGAGAGCCAAGCAACGCGGCATCATTCTCCCCGGCAGCGTTACTACCGACAGAATCCGCACCGACAACCGGGAGTGGTTTCTCACAGGCTTCAAAGCAGATGAGCAGAACCACGAAGCATGGTCGGGCTTTCACGCTGTGCATACGATGTTTATCATTACAGAAGCCTCCGGCGTTTCAGACAACATCTACGACGCTATCGAGGGTAACCTGCAGGGCGACTCCCGAATCTTGCTTGTCTTTAATCCCAACACCCCGATAGGCTATGCAGCCCGAAGCCAAAAAGGAGACCGATGGTCGAAGTTCCGGCTCAACTCGCTGACCGCGCCAAACGTCAGGGAGAAGCGCATTGTCATACCCGGACAGGTGGACTATCCGTGGGTCGTTGACAAACTGGAACAATGGTGCATGAAAATCAACCCGGAGGAAGCACAGGACGAACTCGATGACTTCTGCTTCGAGGGACAATGGTATCGCCCGGAGGACTTGTTCCGAAAGAAAGTCCTCGGCAAGTTCCCAAAGGTTGGCGACGATGTGCTGATACCGCAGCAATGGATAGAAGCCGCACAAGAGCGATGGATAAAGACGCATGGTGCTGAACCAATCGAGAGAGACGGAATGACACGAATGCTCGGAGTGGATGTAGCCGGCATGGGACGAGACGCGACTTGCTTTGTCGAGCGATTGGGCGCATGGTGCTCCGGCTTCGACTGCAAGAACTCCGGTGGCACGGCTGACCACATGGAGGTAGCCGGAATCATCGTCGCAAGGAGGAGCCGGCAGCCTTATATGTACGTCGCCGTTGACACTATCGGTGAGGGTGCAGGAGTTTATGCACGATGCCGAGAGGTGGACAACGCCCCCGAATACATCATAAGCTGCAAATACAGCGAATGGGGCGGATTTGACCCGGAGAAAATGCGAGACATAACAGGACAGCACCGATTTGTGAACATGAGGGCTTATCTGTTCTGGTGCGTCCGCGATTGGCTCAACCCGAAAAACAACACAGGAGCAATGCTGCCACCAGACACGCTCTTCGCAGAAGAAGCCACTGAAATACGGTGGTTCTTCCGCTCGGACGGCAAGATACAGATAGAACCAAAGGAAGACATCAAGAAGCGCATCAACCGTTCGACAGACCGCTTCGACGCGCTCGCGAACACATTCTATCCTATAGACAGGCGCAGAGTGATAGATGTCGAAAGACTCAAGCGATTAGTATAAACCCCAACAAATCACAACAAATGGCACGAATAGAAGACATTCTCGGCAATGGAATGACCGAAAAAGAAAAAATCACGGCACTCAAGGAGAAGAACATCAGCGTCCCGGCATGGAAAGGCAGGGACGGACTCGAGAAAGAGTATGACCCGACCAAGCACCCGGTAATGGACAAGCAACTCTACCGGGACATAGTCCGTGATGACGGCATAGAGAGAGTGACGCGCATAACCCTCTCGTTTCAACGACTCGCCGCAAAGCGCATGACAGAGCTCGTATGCGGAATACCCATCAGACGCATATACAAGCCACAGAACGACCGACAGAAGCAAATAGCGGAAGCAATGGAAGCAGTTTTTGACCGAAACCGCATCAATAGCGTCAACATAGATCGCTTCAACTCGCTCTTTGCAGGTTGCGAGATTTTCACGCTTTGGTACGCGGTCGAGCAGCCCAACCACATCTACGGCTTCAACAGCTCGCTCAAGTTGCGCTGCCGAACATTCACCCCAATGCTCGGCGATGAACTATACCCATACTTCGATGAGTACGGAGACATGACCGCAATGAGCATCGGCTACACACGAAAGGTCGGGAACAAGAACGTGAACTACTTCGACACCTACACGGAGAACCGCCACATCAAATGGAGTACAGCAAACGGCGAATGGGAGGTGGTCGAGGATGAAGCAACCACGCTGCTAAAAATCCCCGGCATATACGCATGGAGACCGACCCCGATATGGGAAGACACCTCACGGAACGTGTATGAGATGGAATGGACGCTATCGCGCAATGGCAACTACCTCCGAGAGAACAGCAAGCCCAAGTTCGTGGTTTGCGCAAATGAAATCATCAGCTACGGCGATGAGAAAAGCGGCGATGCTGAATTCAAATCCGTAATGCAGTACCCAACCGGCGCAAAGGCGGAATACGTTACATGGTCGCAGGCTATCGAAAGCCTCAAGTTCCATGTCGAGACCCTGCGCAGCTTGTACTTCACACAACTACAACTCCCCGATTGGAGCTACGAGAAGATGAGCCAACAGGCTCTCTCCGGTGAAAGCCGCAAGCAGATGTTCATCGATGCGGAACTCAAGGTCGGAGACGAGAGCGGACGACTCATCGAATTCTGCGATCGAGAGAACAACGTGGTCAAGGCGTATCTCAAGTTGATGCTTGGAGCGGCATACCACGCAGACATCGATGCGCTCCCGGTTGATGTTGTAATCACACCATACCGCATCACTGACGAGAAAGAACGAGTAGAGAGACTGATGACCGCCAATGGCAACAAGCCCATTATGTCTCAACGAGAGAGCATCGAAGAATACGGACACTCGGACAATGTAGATCAAACTCTCAAGGAGATAGCCGAACAGGAAGTGGCTGACACTTTCGAGTTGACCCAATAACGCCCCGAGACAATGGCACGAATCCCAATCCGAACCAAACAGAAGAAGCAGCCTGAAGCACCCAAGAGACACTGCCGGGATTGCGCACATTCCTACGATTGGCAAAACGAAGCAATCGACGGACAACTAATCCTGTGTAGATGTACGCACGACGAAAAGAGCAAATTCGGGAAGTTCTGCAAGTTTCTGTCTGACCCTGAGTGTGACCAATTCAAAGACCGACCCATAAACAAGACCGACAATGCCTAAGCCAACTGATTACGACAAGACCCACCTGCGCAACATGGCGGATATAGGGACACGAATAGATCGCATCTTCAAGAAAGCCGCAGAGGAAGCCGCCAAGATTGGTGTGTCAATAAAGAAGACCTTGCCCGAAGACCGCATCTTCAACTTCGATGATTACCCGGAGACCCGAAAGCAAATAGAGCGGTTGATGACCGCACTGCAAGAGTCGATGGAGACAACTATAGTGAGCGGAGTGCGGTCTGCATGGACGTTGAGCAACAACAAGAACAACGCCCTCGTGTCGCGCATTTTCGGAGACCGTGTCGGCGATTTGAGCAAGGAACAATACCGTCGCTACTTCTCGACTAACGGAGCCGCTCTCGACGCATTTCTCGGGCGCAAGGAGCAGGGACTGAATCTATCCGACAGGGTGTGGAGATACACCAATGCCTTCAAACACGAGATAGAGCTGGGGCTTGACTTGGGAATCCGCTCAGGAGAGAGTGCCGCTTCAATGACACGCAGCCTCCGGCAGTACCTACAGTATCCCGACAAGTTATTCAGACGAGTGCGAGACAAGCACGGCAATCTCCGGCTCTCCAAAGCAGCGCAGGCATTTCACCCCGGACGCGGTGTTTACAGGAGCAGCTACAAGAATGCCCGACGTCTTGCATGCACGGAAACCAACATGGCATACCGCACGAGCGACCACCTGCGGTGGCAGCAAATGGACTTCGTCGTAGGCATCGAAATCAAACTGAGCAACAACCACACGCTGAACGGAGTGCCGCTGACTGACATCTGCGACACACTGAAAGGTCGCTACCCGAAAGACTTCAAGTTTGTCGGGTGGCATCCGCACTGCCGGTGCCACGTAGTAACGGTACTCAAAACCGAGGAGGAGATGCAGCAAGACACTCAGCGCATACTTGCCGGCGAGAAGCCGAAGAAAGGCTCTGTTAACGCTGTGCACGATGTCCCTGACGCTTTTAAGGACTGGGTGGAGGAACACGCCGACCGAATAGAAATGGGCGGGAATTTGCCCTATTTCTTGCAAGACAACAAGCACAGGGTCGATACTATTCTCGGCATCGCCGCAGAGCCGCAAAAGACACCGCTCGAAATCGCACAGGAACGGCACGATGCACGAACCCCGGCACAGGCAGCAGCCATTCAACAGAAGTGGAACGAGACACGGCTGCGCCATTTCGCAGAAACTATCGACAACGGCTATCTTCCAACCGAGGTCAAAGCGAAGCTCGAAGAACTGCTCGCACACAATACCCCGGAACATTTCGAGGAACTCAACGCCCGAATCGCTTTCTACCAAAAACGAGCCAAAGACCACATGGAGCGAAGCCCGAAAGCCATCGCCGACATCAAGCAGCGGTGGTCTAAGAAGCAACTTCGCGACCACACCATCAGAACGAGGGCGGAAAATATCCTTGCAGAAGCCAAGAAATGGTCGGAGGTGGACTACTCTGCGCTTGAGGAGTTCGTCGCCGCAGGAAACCTCACGAAGATGCGAGACGAGAGCATGAGCGTTATCAAGGCAATCCGAGCGATGCGAGACGAGGAAAAAGCACTCTCTGACCTCATCCCCGACGCGCACGGATGGCACAAGATGTTCAGCCTTTCGGAATTGCAGGAAGCCCACGGCAAGATACAAGGCACCCTCGACTATTGGAAATTCAAAGGATACGACCTTGCGACTGATAGCAGCCTCGACACACTCAAGAAAGAGCTGGAG
>JBJEKB010000172.1:0-2906 GCA_051878395.1 Muribaculaceae bacterium | reverse complement strand
CCCCACACGGCTATTCGGTCGTCTTCTGCCTGTATGTCCTCTATATTCATTTTACAATCCAATTCTCGTTATACACCACATTTTTGCGCTTCGAGCGGTATAATTCATCCACAAGAGGCACCTTCACCTTGTAGGTCTTCCCCTTTTTGTTGGTGAGGGAATGAGAACGAATCCAGGGATTCAGTTCTTTGAGCGAAAGATATGAGACATCGTATTTCTTAGCCCATTCGCTCCAACTTTCCACTGCGCCGCTCACCTCAACCACCTTGTATTTGATGGGCTGATAGAGCTGGTTGGCAGTGAGTGAAAAGCCAAACGCGCGCGGATTTTGCAACACAATCTTCATTGCGATGATTCGGAACACATAACGCGATGTCTCCTCATTGAGATAGAGGTCGAAAGAGGTGTCTCTCAACTGTCGGTCGAGTTCTTTAGAAATCCGCGCCATGCCGGCATTGTAACTTGCAGCCACAGTGCCCCAGTCCTTATATTTGGCATATCCTTTTTTGAGATATTTACACGCTGCTATGGTGGCTTTTTCGGGGTCGTAACGCTCATCCACCTCATCGCTCACCTCAAGACCGTACTGCTTGGCAGCGGATTCGATAAACTGCCAGATTCCCGCGGCTTTTGCATGGCTATAGGCACGAATATTGAAGTAACTCTCTACCGCGCAGAGATATACCATATCTGTAGGAACGCCATATTCTTTAAGAATAGGGATAATAATCGGGAAAAACCGATTTGCGCGCTTTATGGTGAGAAGCATATTGCTATGCCCATAGATGAGCGATGTGAGTTCGCGGTCGAGACGCTCAAACATATCAAGGCGGTCGAGATCGACATCATCGCCGGCAAATTTCACCGAATAAGGGATAGTGGGATTGGGAGCCTGAGAAAAAATAATGCTTTTGTCGCCGGTCTGAGGCTTAGCCGATTTGCCATTGCCGGAAGCTTCGGCAGCAAAGAATACACCGGAGCAGAGTATGCATCCGGATAGAAATGTCAAGATTGTAGTTTTCATAATTACTCGGTAGGGGTTGTGTTATTTTTGTTTTTATTGTATCCTATGATATTTATATCGCCCTTGAGTTTGTATTTCTTGCCGTCGGCACCTTTCGCCTCAATGACATAGAAATAAACACCGGGACCAACATATTTGCCTTTATATTTTCCATCCCAACCTTGAGAAGGGTCGTTGAATTTGAAGATTTCCACTCCCCAACGGTTGAAAATGTGACATTCAAACGAGATAATCGACTTGTATTTAACGCGCCACACATCGTTGATGCCCTCGGAAGCCTCGGGAGAGAAAGCATTGGGACAACGGAGGTCCGACTCCCCTATCGAGATGGTGAAAATGTCGCTGTACGACTCGCAAGCACCCGAATCGTTCGCACCCATGAAGCGGACAAAGAATGTGCCGGCTTCATTGAATGTGTAATTGAGGGTTTCTTCATCATATCGCTGCAGAATTTCCTCAAACTCCTCATCTTTAGCGATTTGCCACTCTTTGTGGATTACGGCATCGGTGGTAAAGCCTTCAAAACAGATATCGGCTGGAGCCGAGCCACCGAGTTCGGTATCCCCTTCTTCGGGGTTGGTTCGAGTGGCTGTGGCATGCACCTCGACAGCCTGCGCCTGATATGTGTCGCTCTCGGCAGAGTCCTCGGTGCCCCAAAAGCGAAGGTATTTATCCCCTTTGACAACAAAGGAGGTGTTGCAAAGCGGAGCATCGACTTGCATCGACTCCTTGAGCGCGGTAAACGACTTTGCGCGCTCGACATATTGATATGACGAGGTTTCGTCGTTCCATTCCAGAGTGTTGTAAGAAAGGAAAACCTCACGGTCGAGCACCTTGCGCTGACCGTTGATTGTGTAATATGTCATTTCGGGACCAAACCCTACAGGCATCACAATAGTTGTAGAGCAGTCGCTCTCGGAAGAAACGGCAAGTGCATCGATGGAGAAATAAAAATCGGCATAGTTCACCACCCAGATGTATTTGCGATTGGTTCCTTCTTCGATAATGTAGCCTTTATTGGCATCTATGGCATTGAGGACACTTGTTGTGCCATCCACCGAAATTCCGGATGTGATTTCCTGAGCATAGCCTCCACCGGTATTGCCATAGACATACCATTTGACCGATGCCGGATTGGTATCGGCAGTGTAGGCGATTTTTACTCCCGCCGTATTATTGAGCACATACACGGCATTTAGACCGGTTGAAGCCTCGGGAGTCTCGGTGAACACCGGAGCGGTATTGCCAAGAAAAGCGAAATCACCGGCTGAAGCAGATGCCGCAATAGCCGATAACACAACAGAGATGAGATATTTATTTATACTATTCATAATCAAAAACAATAATCAACAAAAATAACGATTTTCTATGACATAGCGCCATAAAATAACATTTTTTTTTGGAAATCGCAATAAAGTGGCATCCGGCTTGGGTGGAAACATTGCGGCGATGGGTTGTGCCGGAAATAAAAAAAGGCTGCCGAAGCAGCCTTTTTATGAAGTGAGTTGATGATTAGATCCAACGTACATAAGCGAAGTCCTGACGGTGCGGGAGTTCGGGGTTGTTGGGATACATACGGAATGCGTAGCGATAAACACCGGCATCTTTCAATGTATCTTCGAGACGGTAGGTGAGTTTAGAACCATCTACCTTCACAACCTTCATCGGCTCTGTCTTCTTGAACTTCATTTCACCATCTTGGTTGGTGTAAACAACGAGCTCTACGCCGATTTTTTCGCCAAGACCGAGAGTGTCGAGAACAACTTCGCAGTTGTAGGGAGTTCCGTTCACTGCAGTGAGATTGTTAACTTCGGGAACCTTAACGTCAAGCACTTGGATATCATCCCATTTGGCAGCAACTTCTTGTTTCCAAGCTGCGATT
>JBJEKB010000171.1:0-12698 GCA_051878395.1 Muribaculaceae bacterium | reverse complement strand
TCACTCCTATCACACTTGATGTTAAGGTTGACGACTTCGTTGATGGTGGCAACACTGATGTTAAGATGGAAAAACAACCATAATGACTAAGTCGCTCGAAAAACCATAATTCGTGTGGTAACCACGGAAAAGCCGGGAGGGGTTGAATGTCCCCTCTCGGTTACCAGGAAAGCCTATTAACTGAAATCATCCTTAAAATTCACACGGAGCTACAAGGCTCCGAGGAGGCTGCGCAAGCAGCCTTTTTTCATCCCCGCAGGCGTGCCCTCCCAAAAACACCGAAGGTGTTATCCTGCCCATAGCCCGGCACTTACGCAGTTGTGCCGGGGTTAGCAGATATAATATAAAATGCGTGCCAAAGGTACGCTCCTGTAGCATCAAGGCGGAACTTAGGAGCGTACCTTCGGCACACAGTCGAGGGGGGGGGGAATTCCGTAATCCCCGCACAACTGCGTAAGTGCGGGGCTATGGACAGGCACGCCACTTCGCGGCTTTCAATCGCCACCCAACAGCCTCGCACCACCTCGCAGGGTGGGAAATCACCTCGCCTCCGGTCATCATCTCCGCCTACGGCGAAGAAAAAAAAGTCCGACCTGTCTGACGGCACCCACCGCCACCAAGGCGAGCGTCAATGCCCCAACCGCGCGTCAACGCCGCCGATGCAGACCGTCCACCGCGCTGCCACGAGACAGTCCTCTGAGCATCGGTCAAGCGCCTGCGAAGCGCTTGCCGGGCGGGGTTGTTGTTTTTTTTCGGGGTAATGCTTGCATTTATGTTTTCTATTAACTAACTTTGTTGCATAAATACATAATTTTCAACTTATACAAGAACAATGAAACACTCATTATTAGTTTCCGCTTTAGCGTTGTGCAGCCTGCAAGCATCGGCAGCCGATTGGCACAGCGAAGTTACCACAGCCATTGAATCGGGCAAATTCAAGGAGGCAAAGGCTATAATGAATGCCCAACCCAAGACCCGCGAAAACCTCGTTACAATCGACTCGTTCCAGATTATTATGAACCGCATTTCCTACGACTTCTCCCTCACCCCGGCTCAAGGCGTGGAGATGGTGCGCGAGCGGATTCCGGGTGTAACCGACAGCGAAATCAACTCTTGGATTGACAAAAAATATATCGAGACAATGACCATCGACGGCGAGACAAAATGGATGCGCAAGTCGGTGCGCAACTTGTTTCTCCTCAACCCCGACTTGATTGTCCCCGAGGCTAAGGATGGCAGCGGCACAGCGTTGCTGCAATATCGCTCCACCGCCCTGGCGATGCCGGCAGATGCCAACCACTGCCACAACTGGAATCGCGCCACAATCACATTCACACTCACTGTCGATGCCGATGCCGTTCCGGCAGGCGAGATGGTGAAAGTATGGATTCCGGTGCCTCTCACATCGCCGAGACAACGCAATTTCAGGCTCATTTCATCGTCGAGCGATGCCACAATCTCGCAAAATTCGGCTCAGCACACTGCCATGCTTGAGCAGAAGGCTGTGAAGGGTCGCCCAACGGTGTTCACCATCAAATACAGCTACGATGTGGCAGCACAATATTTCGATTTCTATGAAATATTGAGCAACCTCAAGCCATACGACACCACCACTGCCGAATACAAGACCTACACCGCCACCTCGAAGCCTCATGTCATCATCACCGACGAGATGCGCGCGATGGCACACAAGATTGTGGGCAGCGAAACCAATCCTGCTATCCAAGCCAAGATGATTTACAACTGGATTGGCGACACATTCCCCTGGGCGGGAGCACGCGACTACAGCACAATCCCCAATATCCCGCAATATGTGCTCGAGCAACGCCACGGCGACTGCGGGCAGGTGGCTCTCCTCTACATCACCCTCTGTCGCTCGCTCGGCATCCCGGCTCGCTGGGAAAGCGGTTGGATGATTCACCCCCACGAACACAACTACCACGACTGGTGTGAAACCTATTTCGAAGGCGTGGGATGGGTTCCCACCGATGTCTCCTTCGGTCGCAGTACCAACCCGATTTTGCGACAATACTACCAGACCGGCACCGACATGTATCGAATGGCTGCCAACAGCGACATCGCCCAGGCATTCGACCCGAAAAAGACCTACATTCGCTGCGAGACCATCGACAGCCAAGCCGGAGAGGTGGAATGGCGCAAGGGCAACCTTGAAATGACTCAATGGGACAGCCACCTCGAGGTGAACAGTATGATTCCGATTAATTACTAACTTTGCACTAATATTTTAATTATGAGAAAATTTGCCTTAATTCTATTGGCTTTGATGCCGCTTTTGGCATCGGCGCAATACGAGGAAATAATCAAATCAGTTAAAGAGCAATATGCCCCCGACCGCCGTGTTGCCGTGTGGGACATCACAAGCCACAACGATGGCGAAAAATGCGTGATTGCCGGACAAGTTGACAACCCTGCCGCAAAGCAGGCTCTCACAGCAGCATTTGCCGCCAAGGGGAAGGAGATTATCAACAATGTGGAAGTGCTCCCGTCGAAAGCTGTCAGCGCCACCCCATGGGCGCTTGCACGCCTCCCCTTTGTGCACAACCGCGTGAAGCCGGGTCACGAATACGAAATGGCTACTCAATCGCTCATGGGCACCCCGATGCGCGTGCTCGACAAGAAAGATGGCTGGTATCGCGTGCAAACACCCGACAATTACATCTCTTGGGTGATAGAAAGCAGCCTCACCCTTATGTCTAACGCCGATTTCGACGCTTGGCAGAGCGCACAACGCTACATCGTAACAGGGCTCATCACATTCATGTATGAAACAGCAGTGGAGAGCGAAAATGTGGCAAGCGACCTGCTCCTCGGCGACATCCTCGTGAAAACCGGAGAGAAGAAAGGCTGGATACAACTCGCCACCCCCGACGGTCGCAAAGGCTGGGCTCGCACCAAGGATGTGCAACCGCTCGAAGAATGGGCTGCACAGCCATTCAGCGCCGACAAAATGCTCGGTGTGGCACGCCGCATGATGGGCTCCACCTACACTTGGGGCGGCATGTCGCCCAAAGGGCTCGACTGCTCGGGTCTCACCAAGACTTGCTACTTCGCAATAGGCATCATCATCCAGCGCGACGCCTCGCAACAAGTGCTCTACGGACAGAAAATCGCCCCTAAAGACTGGAAAGAGGCTCGTCCCGGCGACCTTCTCTATTTCGGCACCAAATCGGGTCGCGTTACCCACACCGCCATCTACGAGAAAGACGGATACTACATCCACTCATCGGGCCGCGTGAAACGCAACAGCGTCGATCCCGACAACGCCACCTATCTCACCACCCCATTCCTCTCAATCAACCGCATCGATGGAATGGTGGGCACTCCCGGAATCGTGGCAGCAAAAGAACACAAATGGTATTTCAAATAAATCTTATACACAATGGATAGAAGAAAATTCCTCAGAAACACAATGCTCGGCATGATAGCCGTCAGCTCCCCCATCTCTATTTCGGCGATGGACTCGGCTACAAGAGCACTCACAGGCAGCAAATCGCTCAAACTTTCGTTCAAACCCTACGAACTGAAGTTGCGCCATTCATTCAACCTGGCAAAATACAGCCGCACTACCACCCCCGATGTGCTCGTGCAAATCGAGTGGGACGGCATTGTGGGCTACGGCGAAGCATCAATGCCACCCTACCTCGGCGAGTCGATTGAATCGGTGTGCAAATTCCTCAGCAACCTCGACCTCGCCCAATTCACCGACCCGTTCCGTCTCGAGGAGATACTCCAATATATCGATTCCACAGCGCCAAACAACCGCGCTGCCAAAGCATCGGTAGATATCGCTATGCACGACCTCCTCGGCAAGATTATGGGTCAGCCATGGTATAAGATTTGGGGTCTCTCTCCCGAAAAAGCGCCCAACACTTCATTCACCATCGGCATCGACAAAGCCGATGTAGTGCGCAAGAAAGTCGAAGAGGCTGCGCCCTACAAGGTGCTCAAAGTGAAAATGGGTCTCGACAACGACAAAGAACTCGTGGAAATCATCCGCAGCATGACCGACCGCCCACTCTGCGTCGATGCCAACCAAGGTTGGAGTTCGAAAGAAAAAGCGCTCGAGATGTGCGAATGGCTCGCCGACAAAAACTGTCTTTTTGTTGAACAACCGATGCCCAAGGAGATGCTCGACGAAACCGCATGGCTCCGCGAACGCTCTCCTCTCCCGCTCATCGCCGACGAATTCCTACAACGTCTCCCCGACGTGAAGCGTGCATACGGCGCCTACGACGGCATCAACATCAAGTTGATGAAGAGCACCGGTCTCCACGAGGCATATCAGATGGTGAGCATCGCTCGCGCCCTCGACATGAAACTCATGGTGGGCTGTATGACCGAAACTTCGTGTGCAGTGAGTGCCGCAGCACAGCTCGCTCCGCTCATGAACTTTGCCGACCTCGATGGCAACCTTCTCATCGCCAACGACTGCTTCGATGGCATGAAGATTGTAGATGGAAAGGTAACACTCACCGACCTCCCCGGCATCGGCGTGAAACCACTCTAAATCGACACATTCCATACAAAAAGCGCCTTTTCGGGCGCTTTTTTTGTGCATAAAAAAGACCCGCAAAGCGAGCCTTGTGGTGGAGGTAGAGGGGATTGAACCCTCGTCCAAACATGGAACCAATGTGCTTTCTACATGCTTATTTCCGATTTGGTTTTCGGAATGTGGCAGGCTCGGAACAACCAACCGCAAACTTAGCCTCTAAAATTTCGGGGGATTCGCGAGACAAGAACTCCCCTATCTCCGATATTCCAGCACCACCATATCGAAACGCCTCAGAGAAAGGGCAATCGGGTGATGTCTCGTTTCCGCAACTGTTGCAGAAATAAAGGCTAATCTACTATACTTCGATTAGGCAGCGAGAGCGTAGTTATTTTCGCCATCTAAAAAGTTCGATGTCTGAGATTATAGAGGAAAGCCATCATCCCTCTGCATGCTTACACACCGCCTCTACATGCTGTCAAATCCAGTTACCCCCGATTTTCAAACATTGCAGAGCAAATGTGGAGTGCAAAGATAATACATTTTGAATCAAAAGTCAAGATTTTGGCAATTTTTAGCGAAAAATCTCACAAATTTTCTCATTTTTCGCTTTGCCGATTCCGGCGATAGCGCTCATAAAGTGTGGCAGGAGTCTCTTCGAGAAGGAAACGGAGCCACTCCGGGCGCTTCTTTTTCTTCTTCGGCTTCGGCACCATGTCATCCTCAGGTTCACGTTTTTTGCGCTTCACCTCAATGGCTCCCCGCCATGGAAATGCCGGGTTGATAAACATAATCTCCCCTTTTGCAATCTTCCAGAACATAATTATCACTTGGATGCTAAACACAATGAGTCCAATGTAAAGCACCAACACCAATATCCACGCAAATATTGTAATGAGCCAATCCATAGGGGTTAAATATCGTCGGGAGAACCAAACAATTGTGCCATCTCGTCGAATCGAGCAAGCGTGGCATCGCCAAATTTTGCCATCTGCGCCCGCACCTCGGCAAACCGCCGCGGCACGAATGACGGAGTGGACTTAGAGAAGAAATTGTCGGCATAGCACACAAGTTTCTCCTCGAGTGTGAGCGGCAGGAAATCGACCTGTGGCAACGGAAGTTTCTGCGCGGCAATCTCGCAAGCAGAGAGTCCGGCACCGATATGCCGCTCGCAAATTCGAGCCTCCGCCTCAAGCCCGAGGGGGCGCAGCATCTCGGCGCCGAGCACCCCATGTCGCATATAATTCTCGGTGCCCGTGCACAAAATCGATGGCGCGTGGGTGTGTAGAATGCCAATATCATGAAGCATCGCGCCACTCGCCAGCAACTCATAATCCACTGCGAGAGAACGGCTTGCCGCAAGGTCTATTGCGAGCGTCATCACACACTGGCTGTGATTGAGCAGCAGATTGTATAGGTCGCTGCCCGGCGAATAAAACTTGTTGATGACAGAGAGAAAGTTGCCCATATAGCTAAAATGATGGCGATAACGCCGAGGCATTACCGCCATTTGATATTATGTCACGCAAATCAATCAAGCACGGTAACCCAATTGTGAACATCCTCCAAATCGCCAAGTTGGATTCCGCGAAGGCGGTTATAGAGTTCGGTGGTTACAGGACCCGGCTCGCCATTCTTGGAGATGACATATTTCACACCGGTGTCGATGTCATCAACCTGGAGAATCGGAGCGGCAACTGCGGCAGTACCACATTCGGCAGCCTCTTCCACTGTTGCGAGTTCCTCAACCGGAACAGGACGCGCCTCTACCTTAAGCCCCATGTCGAGAGCAATCTGCTGGAGGCTCATATTGGTGATAGATGGGAGAATAGATTCGCTCTTTGGAGTGATATAGGTGTTGTCGCGCACTGCAAAGAAGTTTGCCGGACCACATTCGTCGATATATTTTTTCTCTTTCGGGTCGAGATAGAGCACGGCTGCGTAGCCGCCCTCTTTGGCTTTCTGCCCTGCGGCAAGCGATGCGGCATAGTTGCCACCCACCTTCCAGCGGCCGGTGCCAAGCGGTGCGGCACGGTCGTAGCCTCGATAAATAGCAATCTTGGCAGGACGGAATCCCTCCTTGAAATATGCGCCTACCGGAGTTACGAAAATCATAAACAAATATTCGGTTGCAGGCTTAACTCCCACTTGCGCTGTCATGCCTATTTCAAGCGGACGAATGTAGAGCGATGCCCCCGAGCCGTAGGGCGGGATGAAGCGTTCATTGAGTTTTACAACCTTTATTACCATCTCCTTGAACAATTCCACAGGGAGAGGCTCCATCATAATACCTTCGGCACTGCGACGAATGCGCTTGGCATTCTCCTCGAGACGGAATATTCTTATCTTTCCATCTTTGCCTCGGAATGCCTTCAGACCTTCAAAAATTTCCTGTCCGTAGTGGAGGCAAGTTGCAGCCATGTGAATATTGATGCTGTCGCTTTGCGTAACCTCAATTTCGCCCCATTTGCCATCCTTGTAGGATACTCTCACATTGTAATCGGTAGGGACATATCCAAAACCGAGCGATGTCCAATCGATGTTTGCTGTATTATCCATAATAAAACGATTTATGAAACCTACACCCCGATTGCGGCTATAATGCAACCTTCTGAGTGATGTTTCCGATTTTTACAATATAAATGCCCCGAGCTACGACCTTAAATTCGCTTGTGCCGGGATTGAGTGTTGCTTGAGTTACAAGTTGTCCAAGGATGGTGAAAACGCGCACCTGCACGCGGCGGTTTGTGCGGATTATGATGGAACCGTTTTCTCCAAAAATCTCAACACCGTCGGTTACAGCCGGATCTACCAGGCTTGGAACTGATACTATGCGATTTGACTCACGCCACAACGATTGAGCCTCGACCACTGAAATCGCCGAGGAGGTTAGAATCAAAGTTGCTATTATTAATAATATGCGTCTCATATCGCTTATATTTCTGCAAAGATAGTGCAAATGGGAGCAAATTCAAAATAAAAACAAAAGTTTTTCTTTCTAAATGCCACAACCTTTTGCTCAAAATCTCCCTATTGCTATTTGTCGTGGCATTTTTATTCCATTTTATTTGTTTCTATGACTTCGATTTTATAACTTTGCTAACATCAAAAACGACTAATCATGAAATTCGTATCCAATATATTCATTATCATAGCCCTTATTTCATATCTTTTCTGCCCCAACTTCAATTGCGGCGTGCTCAACGATATCACAGGGTTTAAATTCACCGAAGAAACCATCAACGGTAGCGACAGGCTGTGCATGGAGCTATTTGTCCTCATCCCGTTCATCGGATGCTTCCTGTCGATTTTTTTCAACTATCTCAAGAACAGGCTCTGGTCGATTCTTAGCGCCGCGAGCCTCATCGGTGTAGGGACATTCTACTTCTTCGCTCAAGATTTTGCCGCATCGAGCGATCTCATTTTCAACATCAAGAGCACTGCTTGGGGCTGGACATTGGGCGTGGTGTCTATTGCCATTGCCCTTGCGGCGGCAATTGTGGCAACTTTTCCGCTCAAGATAAACGAGCCGCATCGCAGGTAGCCCCCGCTATTTCCTAAACGACGGAATAAGGATTGACAAGACGAGTGCCACCGCAAGCACTGCCGGATAATACATATACTCAAATAGCGACAATGGCGAAATCCCGGCAAGACCTGTGGCAAGCAACATTTGTGCGCCGTAGGGGATTACGCATTGAACAATGCAACTCGAGGTGTCGAGTATGCTTGCCGACTTGCGTGCCGCAATGCCAAACTTCTCGGAAACGCCCCGCGAAAGATTGCCCACGGTGAGAATGGCGATTGTGTTGTTGGCTGTGCACACATTCACCGCCCCGGCGAGTAGCGCAATGGAGAATTCTGCCATGCGTGCGCCCGAAATTTTACTTGTAAGCCAATCGATTAGGAATTTAATACCGCCATTATGCTCGATAAGCGCAAGCAAGCCTGCCGAAAGCAGCGTAACGGTTATCAGTCCACCCATGCCTTCGATTCCCGAGCCCATAAATCCGCTCATCTCCACAAATCCATAGCCAAACACCTCGCCAAGCAGCAGCGACGCCGCGACACCGCTCATCAGCACCACTATCACATTCACTCCCGCAAGCGCAAGTGCTATGACAAGAAGATATGGCGCCACAAGCCAATAGTTGATGTCGCCCACTTGCGGCTGCGCCACCGCGTGCTCCACACCTATAAAATAATATAGCACCAACACCACAAGTGCCGCCGGCAAGGCGAAATTGATGTTTGCCTTGAATTTCTCGTTCATCTTGCATCCCTGTGTGCGGGTTGCCGCAATAGTGGTGTCGGAGATAAACGAGAGGTTATCGCCAAAAAACGAGCCACCAAGCACCACAGCGACATAAAGCGCCACATCGCCGCCTCCGGCAACCTCGGCAAGTTGCACCGCCAGCGGAACAAGCGCCGTTACCGTGCCCACCGATGTCCCGATTGACAACGACACAAAACATGCCGCAAGAAACATCCCCGGAAGGACAAACTGCGATGGTATCACACTGAGTGTGAGGTTCACAGTGGCATCAATCGCGCCTATCCCCTTGGCAAGCGCGGCAAACGCCCCCGCCAGGATAAAAATCCAAATCATATAGAGGATGTCGCTATTGGCTGCGCCACGCGAAAATATATCTATCCGGCGAGACAAACCACCCTTCGTGATTAGAATCGCCCACACACTTGCCACAATAAAGGCTACCGACACCGGCATCTTGTAAAAATCGCCCGCCAGCATCGACACACCAAGATAGAACAGCACAAATACAAAAATCGGGGAAAGCGCAAGCACCCCACGATAGCCGTTCAATTTTTCAATATCTCTTTCCATCATCCCAAGAAAAATTTCTGCAAAGTTAGAAATAATTTCCAATAATTGGTGAACTCTTTGCCGATATGAATTGTTATATCAACAAACAGGAAACAATACGATATACAACATAAAATCAATTAAACCTTACATCGGCGCAATTCCAAAAGCACTTAAAAGCATAATGTAATCTACTTCGGTCGGCATCTGCGGGAGCAAATAGCCGACTTTTCCATTTTATACACCTTTTTTAATAGTATAATGTATCTCGAAATAGAAAAAAAAGACTACCTTTGTGCATTATGAATTTCAACTATTTAGTATCATGACACTTAACAAAATTATTAAACATTTGCTTCTTGCCGCAGCCCTGCTGGCGCCGGCAACATCATTGATGGCAGAAGAGAAGGAAGAACCGCTCAAATATGTCAATGCCACCGACCTTAGAATAATCAACAAGGGATTTGACGACACCGAAGGCACTTTCACCCGCATCCCCAAATACCTCAAAGACAGCGTGCGCCCCACCCTTTGGGAACGCTCGATGTGCAGCAGCGGAATCGGCGTGCGTTTCGCCACCAATTCAAAACGAGTTGCCGTTAAATACACCCTCCTTTGGGACACCCACATGTTTCACATGGCAGACACCGGATTGAAAGGCACCGACCTCTACCGCCTCAGCGACGATGGCGTGTGGGAATATGTCAACACCAACCGCCCTATCGCCAACAAGGAGACAAAAGAATGTGAGAAAGTGTATGTCGAAAACCTTGCCGGAGACACTCGCGAATTTCTCATTTATCTGCCACTCTACGATGGCGTTACCGAGCTATGGGTTGGCGTAGATAGCACCGCCACAATCACCAAGCCCCACATCGACAATCCCCGGGCATCCAAGCGCGTAGTGGCATACGGCACAAGCATCCTCCAAGGCGGCTGCTCAACCCGCACCGGCATGGTCGCCACCAACATGCTTCAACGCGACCTCAACTGCGAAGTAATAAACATCGGTATCAGCGGCGAAGGCAAAATGGATTTCTGCATGGCACGCGCTCTCGCTTCAATCGAGAATGTCAGCGCCTACATCATCGACCCCATCCCCAACTGCACTCTCAACATGTGCGACTCTCTCACCTACGATTTTGTCAACATCATCCGCAAAGCCCGCCCCGATGTCCCCATCATCATGGTAGAAGGCCCCATGTACTCCTACGCCAAATTTGACAGCTTCTTCGCCAAATACCTCCCCGAAAAAAATGCCGCATTCCGCAAAAACTACGAGCGACTCAAAGCCGAAAATCCCAAAAATCTCTACTATGTAACTTGCGACGGCATTTCGGGATATGACAACGAAGGAACCGTTGACGGAATCCACTTCACCGACATCGGCTTCCGCCGCTATGCCGACAAACTCATCCCCGTCCTCGCCCCGCTCCTCAAATAGCCCCGACGTAGCACAACGATACCCCTTGAGAATTGAAAATTTCGTTCCAAGCATCGAAATTTCCAATTCTCAAGCCGTTTAAAGCCCGGCTCCCCCGCAAAAGCGAAAAGCTTTTTGGGAAGACATAATGCCGCTCTCAAGATTAATCGCTACCTTTACATCGCAAAATGAAAGCAGTATAAAAAGTAATGAGAGCAGAATCCCCCGAAATGTGGCGGCAAATTTTTGCCGGAATGAGAGCCGAAGACACCACATCGTGGCATCTTCTTTGGCATTTATTTGCACAATCCGACAACGCACTCACCACCGCTCAACTTGCCCGACGATTGCACATACCCGAACCGGGCGTAATGCGATTGATGAACAAGATGGGCACCGACATTGCCGAATCAACCGGATGGTTTTCCATTCCCGACCCGGAAAATGGTTGGCAGGTCTATTTCACCCGCAGTCTCAACACAAACGGCGAGTGGCTCTATTCAATAAAAAAAAGTATCTCCCCATCCTCGCCCCCTTCCAAACCACCCCATAACCGCCACCCAAAATTTTTCCGGCTACTATTATTCCCATTTCATCATATCGTGAGGTTATAAATTATATCTATCAAAAACTTTTTAAACTATTTAGGGTCAAACTATTGCATCAGCGAGAAAAAAGTATTATCTTTGCATTAGAAAAAGCAACGCCTCGCTTTCTTGCAAGGATTAGGCCGCTTCCGAGCGGCTTTTTTATTTATCATGGAATCAAAGAAAAGAGTTACATTTTATATCGACGGCTTCAACTTCTATTTCGGCCTCAAACGCACGAAAAAGGTTGATCCGGCTTGGCTGCATTTTATTGGATTGACATTGTAAAACTCTGCGAGAGTTTTCTTGGTGAAGGTCAGACGCTTGAAAAAGTCATATACTTTACAGCCTCTCCGCTCAGCCCTCAGAAAAACAGCAGACAGATCGCCTTCCTCAATGCAAACAAACTCATCAATGGTAATAGATTCGAGATTGTACGAGGAAAATATCTTGACAAACACATCATCTGCCCCTACTGCAATGGAGACATTGCAAGACCGGAGGAAAAGAAAACAGACGTAAATATTTCTATTCGTATGATTGAAGACTGTGTAATGGATGCAACCGACATCGTAGCATTAGTGAGTGCAGATAGTGATCTTGTGCCTCCTATCGAACTTATTCAACGCCTGTTCCCTAAAATAGGTATCAAAATCTACTTTCCACCCTCCAATTTTAGCAATGATTTGAAAGACAATCTTATTCATCATCGGAGCAAACCTGTTCTTATGATTAAGAATATCCGCCGTTTTCAATCAGCTATAATGCCTGACTCCGTCTCAAAAGACGGCAAAACATATACAATTCCCGACAAGTGGAGATAATATCCTCAATGAGACCCATTTAATAGTCGATACCTCGAGCATTTGAAGTTCAAAAGATGTTGATTTAGTCTGATTTTTGCAACTACAAAACAAATAAAAAGGGCTGACTCAATAGGTGTCAGCCCTAATTTTTAATCTGCCTTCAAACAAGTTTATCGGACAGTAATAATTGTTTCTGAGATAATTCTATTCAAATTATTTATTGAAATAATGTGCCTTAGAGCCATATATTATATAGGCATTATATACGCCACCAGTACTATTAACCTTATAGAATGAATTCCCGATTTTGACATAGTATTGACCATCCTTTTTATATAGTTCACCATGCAAATTTACACTACGGAACGATGCACCATCTTTCACTGCCATACTAACATTCTTGATTTTATTACCATATGAACTCGACTCAGTATTGATGTTCCCGGACTTGTATTGCTCATGTGCATCATTATTTGTAGTCGTTCCGCTCGAATACGTACCACTACTTGTTGATCCAAATGACGTTGATGACGTTGTCCGAGACGTT
>JBJEKB010000170.1:0-12748 GCA_051878395.1 Muribaculaceae bacterium | reverse complement strand
TTTATTTCGTTTAGCAATGATTTATGCTTATCCCCACTAGATTTCCGCTGAGCCAAAAAAAGCGGGGCGCTGAGCAATAAATGCGAAAAGAGCCGTTCATAGCGAAAAAAAGCGGGGCGCCGAGCGTCCCGCTTGTATTGAGAGAAAAGAATGTCGATTAGTTGGCACCTTGGAGCTTGAAGGTAACGGGGAGTGTGTACCACACGTTCACTGCCTGACCGTTCATCTTACCTGGGATGAATTTCGGGAGGCTCTTAACAACGCGGATAGCTTCTTTGTCGAGGTCGCGGTCAACGCTACGAACGACTTTCACTTCACCGATTGCACCTGTCTTGGTAACAACGAATTGAACGATTACGCGTCCTTGAACATTGTTCTCGATAGCCATAGCCGGGTATTGGATGTGCGAGCTGAGGTATTTCATAAGTTCGGCATCACCACCGGGGTATTGAGGCATCTGTTCTACAGAGCGGAATACTTCTTCTTTTTCGGGTTTCTTCTCTTCAACGATAACTTCGTTTTTGTGTTCGCGAACGACTGTACGGTCGTCGGTACCTTGGTCGAAGTTGGTTTGACCGAAAGCAGTTTGAGTTTCGGCAAGTTCGTCTTGAGATTTGATTTCGTCTTCGGCAGTCACTTGGCTATCGTCCACGATAGCGAGCTCGGTAACCTTCACAGTGTTGAGGATTTCCTCGGGAAGAGCTTCGGGTTGTTCCATTTCAACCTTGGTGTTCTCTTCTTCGGGTTCTTCTTCCTCGGCTGTCGAAGTGTCGATAGCGACGAGTTCCTGGCTTGCCTCATCCTTGATATCGGCTTCTGCGATGATACGTTGCACTTCTTGGAAAAGGAGTACAAGTCCCATGATAAGAGCGAGACCGATAACAACGATAATCATAGACTTATTGTGACGACCGGCAGATTTCTGACGGAGTTCGTAAGCTCCATATTCTTTGTTGCGTCCTTCAAAAATCAGGTCGCGCCATTCTTTTGATGAAAGATCTACATCTTTAGCCATAATTCTTAAATTTAACGATTAAACATATACGACCTATCACCTATTTTCTGAGATTACGAGCTTTCAGTTCCATCATCATAGCCGAGTCGGTAGCATTGATACGGTCGATCTGATAACGGCTGATACTGTTGATCTGCATTTCGTCGAGAGCGCTGATAAGGTTTTCATACGAGGCGTTTGGAGTAGCCTTGATGATAACGATAGGACGGGTGAGAGTGGAGTCGTTACGGATTTCACGCGCACGTTTTTGATAGGTCTCATCGTCAATCTTTTTATCACGCCATTCTGCCTTGAGGACGTTGATTTTTTCGATTACCTTGGTGTTACGATCGTGAAGGATGCGACGCAAGCCGCGAGTTTCACCATTCTCATTGCCGAGGAATTCGGTTTCCTGCATTTTGTTGTTGTCGAGGATACCGTCTTTGTTTTCGTCGGTGATGTCGGGTTGACCTTCATAATAGTAAACGTAATCTTTCTTCACGCGGCCTTGAAGCATCTTGCCGGTGAGTTCGTCCAAATAAGGTTCTTCACGATCACTATCGAGGATGATAGTGATTGCTTCGGATTGCTTAACTTTAGTTTGTTCCGATTTGTCAACTTTCTCGTTAGTCGGAAGACTAATTTGAAGAGTCTGAGATTTAATCATGGTGGTACAAAGCATGAAGAAAGTAATCAAAAGCATATTCATATCCACCATCGGGGTAAAATCGACGTGGATCGACATCTTTTTCTGGTGGCTTTTGCCTTTTCCGCCGCCACCACCTTGTTCAATTTGTGCCATAATTAATCTTCTTCAGTTTTTAATGCGGTCATTAAACTAAACTTGTTCATCTTCAATGTTTGCAGGTTGTCCATAACGACGTTAACCACCGAGTAAGGAGTGTCTTTGTCTGCCTTGATAGCAATACCCTTACCATCTTTGATAGTAGAGATGAGGTTAGCGTTGCTTGAACTATACAATGCGCGCATCCACATTTGGAACTCGTTGGGGTGGTCGAGGTCTTGATTCATATCGACCGGAATACCCGATTGACCATTCTTTTGAGGGTCGAGGAGTTCGTCTTGCTTAGTCACGTCTTGATCGAGGAATTCGGGCAATTGTGCGATAGGATAGCCAAACGAAGCGCAGCGTGCGAATGTGTTGACTTGCTTTTGTGTAAATTGCACCTTATTCTTGCGATATTTGTTGTATTCTGCCATTACATTCACCAAAAGTTCTTTGCGGACGTTTTCACTTGAATAAGTGGTATCGCCGTCACCCGAGAGCGAAAGGAACACTTGTCCTTTTGGGCTGATAAGGATTGTAACCAAGTTCTGGTCGGGCACCTTAATTTCAGACACCGAAGATGGAGTGTTAACGATAATCGGCTCCTTCTGGAGGAATGTAGATGTTAACATGAAGAAAGTAAGCAAAAGTACAGTAACGTCACTCATCGCGGTCATATCGATGAGCGTACTCTTCCTTTTGATTTTAACTTTTCCCATATTAGTTGGTTTTCAAATAAATTTAACGTTTTTGTTTTTAAAAGATGCTGTTACTCAATTATTAATTAGTGAGTAGCTGCGAAAGTTGAAACGATTGAGAAACCAACTTCGTCGATGGCGTAAGTCATGTTATCAATCTTGTTGGTAAAGAAGTTGTAGAAAATTACGGCGAAAGCACCGGTTGCGATACCGGAGGCAGTGTTTACAAGCGCCTCAGAAATACCTACTGAAAGTGCAGTAGAGTCGGGAGCACCTGATTGACCCATAGCCTGGAATGATTTGATCATACCGAGCACAGTACCGAGAAGACCGAGAAGAGTACCGAGAGTAGTCATTGTTGCAATGATAGGAAGGTTTTGTTGCAATGAAGGCATCTCGAGAGCTGTAGCCTCTTCAACTTCTTTTTGGATGATAGCAAGTTTTTGTTCTTTAGAGAGAACAGTGTTTTGATCCATTTCGGTGTATTTGATAAGAACAGCGTGAACGATAGCGCCGATAGAACCTTTTTGCTTAGCGCAGAGGTCTTGAGCTTTAGCGATGTCGTTTTTAGCAAGAGCTGCTTTTACTTCTTTCACGAATTTAGCGATGCTGCCTTTACCTTTAGCAGAACCGAGGGCGATCCAACGTTCAACAGCCAACACAATTACAGTGAGGAACAAGCATTGGATGATAGGTACCACGAAACCGCCTTCAAACACTGTACCGAGAAGGTTCAATGGACGACCGCTGGCGGCGTCAAAGTTTTCGGGTGCACCATAGATGAACCAATAGATGCACTCAGCGATGATGAAACAAGCTACGATTACTAGGAACGCATTCTTAATTCCACGGACGTTGCTTTCTACTTTTTTAGTCTTTTGAGCTTCCATAATAGAATAAAATAGTTAATTGATTATTAATAAAAAATTAAGTTTATAATTAGGTTATTTATTTGCCAATTTATTTTCAGGTTCTGCATTGAAATTACAAGCAATTTTGTCTTATAATAACAACGATAAAACTATGTATTTATTGCCAATGGTTCTTCACGATTACTACGCTGAAGGGTTATCAGCTATAAAATACACGCAAATATATTACTATTTTTCCAATGAGACAACCTTCGAGAGGTTTTTTTTATTCTTTTTTTAGGTTTTTGTCGCTGAAACCGGCAATTTTTTGAGATTAACACACGAAAAATCAACGAAATGAAATGATTTTATGTTATACAACACATATTTCAAAAAAATGTGCATCCCCACCCTCGCCGGAGAATTCAAGAAAAAGAAAAGCCCCCATACTCACGTAAAGAGGCTCACCATACTAAAGAATCAAACTGTAAAAAATAATTGTAATCTTATAGAATACCTTGTGCCATCATGGCTCTTGCAACTTTCATAAATCCGGCGATGTTGGCACCTTTTACATAATTGGTGTACCCATCGTCTTGCTTACCATATATTAAACACTTGTTATGAATTTCTTTCATAATTCCGCGAAGGCGCTCGTCCACTTCCTCGGCAGTCCATGAGAGCTTCTGGCTGTTTTGTGCCATCTCAAGACCGGATACCGACACACCACCCGCATTGGCGGCTTTGCCGGGAGCGTAAAGGATTCGGGCTTCGATGAATTTGTGCACAGCCTCGGGGGTCGATGGCATGTTGGCACCTTCCGACACTGCGAAGCAGCTGTTGGCGAGAAGGGTGTCGGCATCGTCGCCGTCGATTTCGTTCTGTGTCGCCGATGGCATGGCGATGTCGCACGGGCATCCCCATGGGCGCTTCCCTTCGAGGTATTGGCAGCCATATTCCTCGGCAAATTCGCGGATACGACCGCGATACACGTTTTTGAGCGTGAAAATGAAGTCGAGTTGCTCCTCTGTGATGCCTTCGGGAACGTAGATTGTGCCGTTGCTGTCGCTCATGGTGATTACCTTGGCACCGAGCGAGAGAAGTTTCTTGGCTGTGTAGGTAGCCACGTTACCCGAGCCGGAGATAGCCACGCGCTTCCCTTTGATGTCGATGCCGCGGGTTTCGAGCATGTTGAGGAGGAAATACACGTTGCCGTAGCCTGTTGCCTCGGGGCGCATAAGCGAGCCACCAAATTCGATGCCCTTGCCGGTGAATGTTCCGGTGTTTTCACGCGCCATTTTCTTGTACATTCCATACATGTAGCCCACTTCTCTGGCACCCACGCCGATGTCGCCGGCAGGCACATCGGTATCGGCACCGATATGGCGCCACAATTCCGAGATATACGCCTGGCAGAAACGCATGATTTCCATGTCGCTCTTTCCGCGCGGCGAGAAGTCGCTACCACCCTTGGCGCCACCCATTGCGAGGGTGGTGAGGGAGTTTTTGAAGGTCTGCTCAAATGCAAGGAATTTGAGAATTGAGAGGTTTACCGATGAGTGGAAACGCACACCACCCTTGTATGGACCGATGGCATTGTTGTGCTGGATGCGGTATGCCATATTAGTGCGCACCTTGCCGGCATCGTCAACCCACGAAACGCGGAACATAAACACGCGGTCGGGAATGCAAAGCCTCTCAACAAGGTTGTATTTCTCAAATTCGGGGTGCTCGTTATACACATCTTCAATACTGCCGAGAACCTCCTCGACAGCTTGAAGATATTCCGGTTCTCCGGGGAACCGACGTTTTAAATCGCTAATTACTTCTGAAGCGTTCATAAATAATAATTTTCTTTCTGAGTTTGAATTGTAGTTTGTAAGTATCAAGCGCAAAATTAAAACAAATATTTGAAATAATCTAACATTTTATAAGAAAATTGATAAAAATTGTTTGAAATTATCACAAATCGCCAATTTCGGGCGCGGGAATGGGCACAAAAGGGAAAAAGCCCCCGCGCTACAAGATGTGGCACGGGGGTGTGGGTTGCAACAGCGGGTGCTATGCGCCGGGGCTTTCGAGCCGGGCTATTTTGCCATCGGGATTTTGCCTGTGGCAAGCGCGGGCATTGTGGGCTTGTCGCAGGGGTTCAACAGGTTGTGATAGAAGGTGGCAAAAAGTTGCGGACGGATGTTGAGGTCGTCGAAAGCGGCATTGGCGCGGGTTGGGAACACGCGGTTGCAGAGGAAAATCATGAACATATCGTTGTCGGGGTCAACCCAGAACACTGTGCCGGTGAAGCCGAGGTGTCCGAAGGTGGATGGGGTGGCTTCGTCGCATGTAGGGGAATACTCGGGATTCTCGTAATTGGGTTTGTCGAAACCGAGGCCTCTGCGACAAGTGGGGCTTTTGAGAGTGGTGAACAACTTCACGGTCTTTTCGCTGAGGAAACGCTCGCCGCCGTAGGTGCCGCCGTTGAGCCACATCTGGCAGAGTTTGGCGAGGTCATCGGCATTGGAGAAGAGACCGGCATTGCCCTGCACGCCGCCAGCCATTCCGGCAGTCTCGTCGTGGACATATCCGCGGAGCATCTGGTGGCGGAGCAGGTTGTCTTGCTCGGTGGGAGCGATATTGTCGGGCGAGAATTTGCGGAGCGGGCAATAGCAAGTGTGATATGCACCGAGGCGGGCGTAGAAATTGTCGTTGACATACTTGTCGTGCGGGATGTGGGTAACATTCTGCTCGATGTTCATGAGGAGGCAGAAATTCACACAACTGTAGGTGTATTTCTTGTCGGGGCGCAACTTGATGGTGTAGGCGCGGTCGATGATTGTGTCGTAGATGGCGCTGATGCCATAAAGTCCGTCGGCGATTTCAACCGGATAGTCGTCGCTGCGTGTTGTGGAGAAGAGGTCGGAGCGGATGCGCGCTTTGCGGTTTGCCCAAGTGTCGCCGTTGACGAGCACCGAATAGATGCTGTTGGATGTCTTCTTGAAGAGCGGACCGGAATAGGACTCGTGGTCGAGAACGGCATCGTTCACATTAATCGAGGGCGGGATTGCGCTTTCGTGGAAGAGGAGTTCGCGCACCTTGATATTCTCCTTGTCGGAGCCTACGAGTTGGGGGATATATTTTGAGATAGGTGCCTCGAGGTCGATGAGACCATCGTCATAAGCCTTCATGATGCCCGGCAGCGTGCCTGTGGCTTTCGACACCGAAGCGAGGTCGTAGAGCGAAAACTCATCGTTGGGGTTCACATTGTCGAGGGTGCCGAAATAGCGGTCGTAGATAATCTTACCACCCTTTGCGAGAAGCACTTGGCAGCCGGGGAATGCGCCGGTATCGACACCGAGCTGTGCGAGGGAGTCAACCTGAGCCATGATGCGATTATCGACGCCCACCTCCTCGGGCATTGCGTAACCGAGGCGGCAAGCCTTGCGTTCAAGTCCGATGCCAGCCTTCACCACGCCGGGGATTTCCACCGGAGTCTTACCCGAGAGGTCGCAACCGCCGAAAATTCCTTCGACAGCCGCAAGCACAGCGTGCGAATCGTCGTCGAATGCGAGCATTGCAGCCACGTTGGGCTTCGAGAGAGCCGCAGCAAACGATTTCACCTTCGACGGGTGGCAGAAGAACACCGCAACGACATTCTTGCCGGTGGCAGCGAGGGTATTGAGGGTATTTACCTCATACTCCGAATCGCCGGAGATGGGGAAAAGCACTGTGTCGAAGAACTTTGCGCCCTGGATGGTGCCTGCCTTCACATCGGCATAGCGGCGAGCATAACGGAGCATCTTCTCCGATGCGCGGAAGCCGCCCACCACGCAGATTTGGTTCTCGGCGAGGTTGCCGAGCGGAATCACGCTGTTCACATCCTTGAAAAGGGTCATCGAAGCGTGCCAGAGACGGTTGCTGAGCGCCTTTGCACTCGGGTCGTTGAGCAGATTCAGTGTGGCAACCGAATCGACAGCCTCGAAGCGGTGTGAGCCGAGGATGTATTTATAAGCGAGAATCTTGCGGCAACTGCTCTCGATGCGCGAAGCCGGGATTGTTCCGTTGGCGACAGCAGCCTCGATAGCGGCGAGTTCGCTTTGAATGTTTTTAATGCCGAGGAGCACATCGTTGCCGGCGATAATCGCCTTCACAGCCGACGATTCACCCTCGAGAATCGCGCCCTTCATGCCGAGCGCGTCGGTGAACACGAGACCTTCAAAGCCGAGTTTCTTGCCGAGCAGGTCGGTAACGATTGCAGGGCTGAGAGACGAAGGAAGACCCGACGGGTCGATTTTGGGGAGCGAGAGGTGTCCGTTGAGCATACCGCCAAGTCCGGCTTTGATATAGCGGGTAAATGGGAGCAGGTCGCAGGCGTTCATCTCGGCGAGGTTACGCTCCACAGTGGGGAGCATCTTGTGGCTGTCCCCCTCGGTGGAACCGTGTCCGGGGAAATGCTTGGCAACCGAGAGCACCAAGCCATCCTCCATACCGCGCGAGAAAGCGACACCTTTGCGAGCCACATTCTCGGGGAGCGAGCCGTAGGGGCGGTTGCCGAGAACACTACTTTCGGCGGTGAGCACATCGAGCACCGGAGCGAAATTGACATGGATGCCGAGAGCGCGACATTCACGAGCCACACGCGCACCATATTCATATAGGAGACGGTCGTCGGAGATAGCTCCGAGAGCGATATTTCGAGGATAATCCACTGCATCCGAGACACGCATTGCCGGACCCCATTCGCCATCCACCGAGATGAGTAGCGGAGTTGTCGCCAGCTGTTGAGCGGCATTGACCGATGTGGCAAACGTGGCGGCTGAGCCTTTCGACAAGATGAGTCCGCCCACTTTGTCGCGCGACACATATTGCGCGATGTCGTTCATCACCACATCTTGCGATTGCGGAAGGATTGTGGGCATGAACATCTGCGAAATGCGTTCACGGGGAGTGAGGGAATTGTAAACTGAATCCACCCATAACGACATGGCTTTTGAATCCACCTTGTCATAGAGACCGGGCTTCTTGGCATCGAGAGAGAACATCGACGACAGCAGAAGCGCGAATGCGAGAGAAATGAGGTTAAATCTATTGTTTTTCATCTGAAAAAAGTGTTTTTGTGGTTTCTTTTACAAAATTAGAGAAAATAAAATTTGAAACCAAAATAAATCTGTTCAAAAGTGAAATTTGCTTCAAGAGATGGGCAAAATCGTCTCAGCGAGGCTCTTTCACCGGGCAGCGACCGGGGAACGGCGCACCGGAGAACAGCGCGGAGAAGGCGGCACGCTGCAACTGCGGCGCGTCTTCATAGGCGAGCACCACGGCGTTGCGGTCGCTGCCAATTTTGTCGCGAAGGCGGTAGAAGACGTAGGGGGTAGTGTAGAAGATGAAAACCACTTTCCCGGGGCGGGCGGCGAGCGATGCGAGTGCCGGGATGTATTCCGGCTCTACGTTATACACCTCAACAACCACCGGCAATGCGGGATTGAGCGCGGGAGCATCGGGTGCGGTGCGGTCGATATAGGAAACGGAGGCAACCGATGGATGCTCGACCGGGATATACGGCATCCACACCGAGCCGACGGTGTCGCCGGGCGATTTGAGGAAATCTTTGTCGCGCGCGCCGACTCTCACCAACGACACATCGCCACTCAACGGCAACACGGAATCGCCCGGGGAGAGGAGCGTAACAGCCGAGGAGAAAACGGCATCGACTTCGGGGGTCGAGGGGAGCGCGACAGCCGCGGCAGCCGCCTCGTCGATTGGGTCGAGGGTGATGTTGAATGTCATTTTTGCGATGAGCACGCGCAGGCAATGAGTGTCGATTAGGCTTTGCGGCACTTCGCCCGACAATACGGCGCGCTCGATGCGGTCGATAGCCTCGCCCAGATCTTCGGGCATCACGAGGATGTCGTTACCTGCGCTGAGGGCGCGGAGAGGCGCGTCGGGCGACGCCACCCCTTTCATGTCAAGGGCGTCGGAGAACACCAAGCCGGCAAATTGCATCTCATTGCGCAACACGCCTTGGATGATGGGCGCGGAGAGCGACGACGGAGTGCCGGAGGGGTCGAGGGCGGGCACATTGAGGTGGGCGCACATCACGCCGTAACCGCCGCAGGAGATGTAGGTGCCGAACGGCGCCAAATCGATGTTCCTGAGCAGGTTAAGCTCCTTCTCCACTATGGGGAGTGTGAGGTGCGAGTCCTCCGAGGTGTCGCCGTGACCGGGAAAATGCTTCGCCACCGGCATCACGCCTGCCGAGGCGATACCTTCGGCAAACGCCACGCCGAGCGTAGCCACGCAATCGGGGTTATCGCCGAAAGAGCGGTTGCCGATTACCGGATTCTGCGGGTTGCTATTGACATCGAGCACCGGACCGAAATTGACATTTGTGCCGATGGCGCGCTGCTGCGTGCCGAGGATGCGCCCTATTGTGCGGGCGTTGTCGATAGAAGCCGAGGCTCCGATAGTCATGAAGCGCGGGAGGCGCATGGCGTTGCGGATGCGCATACGCAGCCCCTGCTCCGAGTCGGCAGCGGAGAAAATCGGCACTTCCGACAGCGCGATGGCGCGGTTGTAGATAGCGATGTTCTGCCTGTAGTCGTCGCACTTGTAAATCATGATGCCGCCAACGTGGTGAATGCCCACAACAGTATCGACACGCGCAAGAGCGGCGGCGAAATCGTCGTTATGTTCGCCGAGGCGGACATCGGCGAGGATGAGTTGGGCAATGCGGTCGCGCAGAGAAAGCCGTTGTAAAACGGCAGTAGCCCGCGAACATGCGTCGGGGGCTACTTGAACCGGTGTAGGAGTCATAGATATTGAGTCAGTTGGATAAATAAGTCGGGGTTTGGGGTCGGCAGAGATAGGTATCCCCTTTTCGCCGAGCGAGCGGATGTAAGGGAGCACACGTTTGCCGTATTTCACCGCGTCGATGGCTATGCGCGGCGCCTTCTTCATCACCGCCATATCGTCGCCGCCCTTGGCGAGGTAGTCGAGGGTGAGAATGCGGTAGGTTTTGTCGTCGATAATCGGTTTGCCGTTGATTGTGGCGTTGACCTCCTCGGTTACAGGGTTGTAGCGGATAACGACGCCGCGGCTCACGGAGTTGTCGTGTCTAACGGCAAGCACACGGAACGCCTCTTTGAGTTGCGCGCCGGTGAGTTCGAGCACGGTGAGGTAGTTTTCAAACGGGAACATCGCCATGATTAGACCTTCCGACACATCCCCTTTGGGCATGGGGCGGCGCACTCCGCCTTGGTTCATAATTGCCAAATCGACCTTTCCGTCGTAGAATTCCTTCATGAGGAGCAACGACATATCGGCATTCCAGTGGTTGATAGCACCGCTGCGGCGGTTGGGCATCGCCTCGGTGCTGGTGGCGATTTTCAGCGACATAATTGAATCGACTTTATGCTTGTAGGGGGCTATCGCGGCGGCGAGTGCCGGAGACACACGGCTGTCGTATTGTTTCGTTACCGGGATAAGCGACGAGACGGCTGTGAGGTCGTCGAGATTTACCTCCACCTTGCCGAGATACTTGCCGAGGGAGCCGGCTTGGCAGATGAGTACGTCGCGACCGTCGCGGTTTTTCACCACAGGGTTACCTTTGGCGGGATTTATCAGGGTGTGGGTGTGTCCGCCGATAATCAGGTCGATGTTGCTCGACGCTTTGGCTACATCGATGTCGGAAACTCGCCCATCATTATAGGAGTAGCCGAGATGCGAGAGCATTACCACATAATCGACGCCATAGGAGTGCTTGAGGATGCCTGCGACACTGTCGAGGACAGTGAGGGGGTTTTTATAGCCCAACCCTTCGCAATTCTCGGCATTTACGAGTCCGACGGGGTTGACATTGGCGGCTATGAAGCCGATATTTCGGTTGCCCACGCTGCGCACTTCGCAAGGGAGAGCGATATTTTTTAAGCAGGTGCGGGACAGGTCGTAGTTGGTCGAGAGGAGATGCGGGCGCATACGGCTGTAGAAAGGATACATCGAAGGCAAACCATTGTCAAATTCATGGTTGCCGAGGGTGATGAAGTCGTAGCGGAGGGAGTCGAGCATCGCCACCTCCACTTCACCGCGATAGATGTTGAAATAGGGCGTGCCTTGCACTACATCGCCGGCATCGACGAGGATTACGTTGGGACACGCGGCGCGGATGCTGTCGATGATGACTTGTAGGCGCAACACTCCTCCTTTACCGTCGAAATCGGGGTCGATTTGGGAGTGGGTGTCGTTGGTGTGGAGTATGACGAGGGTGTTGTCGGCGGCAGCGACCGAGAGAGCCGCGAATAAAGCTATGAAAATGTGTAAAAAACGATTCATGTGGTGTGGTGTTAGAATTGGATGTAAAGTTACAACCGAAAAAACGAAAAACCAAATGAAATCGGGAAAAAAGGGCGGCTCCGTCGGAAAAATGCGCCTTCCGCGGCGGATGGCGCCACGCCATCGGATGGCTCGCTGACGCTCGCTACCGTTTGTGTTACATAGGGCCAATAGGGCCAATAGGGTTTTCTCCGCCAACGGCGGAGACGATGGCACAACACCAATTGCGAGCGTCTCCGAGTTCTCCGAATAGCTCGCTGACGCTGGCACCAACGGCACCCCGAAGCGGGTGCTCCTGCCCATAACGACCGGGCACTTACGAAGTTGTGCCCGGATCAGTGCAATATAATATAGAATGCGTGCCAAAGGTACGCCCCAAGAAACCACAATACGTTAAATTCAGGTTAAATCACCAATTCGCGCGCAATCTGCACGCGCACCGCATCGCCGCGACCTATCTTTGCACCAAAATACAAAATGCCTATTGGCCCTATCTAAAACACCACTCCCGCGCTGCTTACGCAGCGCACCCGCTCCGCCATCGGAGCACACGCACCTTGAATCCCCTTGCCAACGAGCCGCCGCACCACGCAAGCCCAATTTTCATCCCCAACAACACACATGCCACAGCGCATCGATGATTCGCCGTCATGTTACAGGGGCGTACCTTTGGCACGCACTCCTTATATATCATTAAACCCGGCACAACTTCGTAAGTGCCGGGTTATGGGCAGGAGCACCCGCTTCGGGGTGCCGTCATCGGTAGCGAGCGCACAATCTGCGATAGCGCCGCGTTGCATGCCACCATTCTCGGCGGTGACATCGCAATCGGTAGCGAGCCCACAGTCTGCGGTAGCAGTGCCATCGATAGCGGCGCGTTGCGTGCCACCATTCTCGGCGGTGACATCGCAATCGGTAGCAGAGCACAGTCTGCGGTAGCGGCGCGTTGCGCGCCACCATTCTCGGCGGTGACATCGCAATCGGTAGCGGACAGCCTGCCACCGCCTCCGGGGTGGCGATTATATATGTGCATCTCGGCGCTCCGGGCATGTCGCCGACACCCAGGTCGGCTCAATACCCGGCTACGCACGGCTGC
>JBJEKB010000169.1:0-2942 GCA_051878395.1 Muribaculaceae bacterium | reverse complement strand
AAGGCGCACAAGACATGGCAGGTGCAACAAGACGCATACATCAAACTTCTCGACAAGGTGGAGAACCGCATAGAAGTAATCCAACTCGAGACAGACTACCAAGTCCTTCTCGGGTTCAAGACCACTTCAAATGAATTCAAGGACTACATGACGAAAGTCAAAGCAGCACTCGATGCCGGAGACACACAGAGTGCTAAGAGTTTGCTTGCTTCGGCAAAATTGAAAAAGAAAGATATTGAAGTCAAGAGGAAAAAGAAAGTCCACGAAGTTAACGTGGAAGAAAATACTGCAAGAGAAACGAGTCCCGGTAGCCTATACGCAGGCGGGTCTCCATTTACTCCTGAGGAGATCGCAAAAATACAGGAATACGAAAACCGAATCCTTGAAAGCATTGTAGATGATGGATTTGTGCCTGCAAGTCTAAACAAAGAATATCATGATTACATTCTGAATTTATCGAATAAATACTACACCAAACAAGTATCACAATACAGCCCAACAGAACAGGCTGCGATGAAAAAAACCGCAGACAGGTATCTCGCAAGACCATCGATAAATCCACACGGCGTATTAGGAACATCTGTCGGGGGCGTTTACAAAGGGAAATATGATAAATGCTCTAAATACTTAAAAAAATTGAAGAAACTGCATGATTTCGGAATTACAGAGGACGAATTATCAATAGTTCAACGTTTCACAAGTGAATCTACATTTAGCAACGCCTATAACCTCCGACACTCATCGCCTTATTGGACTAAAAAATGGAAAGATATGATGGCTATGTTAACCCCGGACGAAGCAAAAGAAATGGAGCAAATAATTGAAGAATGGTGTATCGGGGCAAACTATACGCTTGACAGGATGGTACGATACAACGGAATCACGTTTAGAGGTATAAGCAGCGGTGGAGGTGCAGAGTTAAGAGCACAATTAACGAAAGCTTTCAATAGCGGAACCGCATGGATAAATGAAGCCTCGTGCTCGACATCAATGAAATTCAAGGTGGCTGAGGATTTCGATGGCGATCTTATTATGGTTATTCACAACAAAACAGGAGCGTACGTCCATGAAATATCAATTTACGCCACAGAATACGAAATCACGACCTTGAGAGGGGCGAAATACCGTGTTATAAAACCGCCCACATTCATAGATGGGCGGTATATAGTGGAGATCGAGGAAATTTAACGGCTGGCTCCAACGACACGAGACAATGGGTAGTTGTTAGTTGTAAGGAACGACCGCGACCAAAGCCCAAGAGAGTAAAGCCGCTCTGCACGTTTTCGGAACTCATCCTCAGACGTATCGGGTTCGGCATCCCCCTGCCACATTTTCTCCCGGAGATACTCCCACATTGTAGCGGACAATTCTCCGGGATTTTTTTTGTCGGCGTTTGCGGCAGCTTCCGACTCCAATCGCCACCAAAAGGAATGTCCTGCGTCATTGAACGGACAGATAGACTCGCCCTTGTAATAAGAGTAATTTTTGTATTTCATATCAGTTCAAAGTTTGAATTTACAAAAATACGGTAATTATTCGAGAAAACCTCGTAAACCGCAAATTTTCGCCGCTGTCGCACGATAAAGCCACGAGACAAGCAAGACGACACCTCAGAGCCGTAACGCAGAATTAGCGGCATTTCTGACGCTTTGAGACCACCGGATCGCGTTTGATAATGCAACACTTTCCAGCATAGGCGCAGCCATCCGGCACTTTGAGATTGTAGAGGTTCCCAAGCGAGCAGCCAATCTGCTCCACGGAGAAGACCTCGAAGATAGCGGCAAGCGACGAGAACAGGAAAAACTTCTGCCGGGGCTTGTCGGGCAGAGGGGCTGCAAAGAACTGAACAGAATAGACGAAGCGGTCGCCCGTCTCTTTAAGCATTTCTTCTTCATCTTCCGGGAGTTCGATTTTATCGACCCGGAAGCCCCATTCGAGCTCGCCCATTGCGTCGATTGACTCATGAGAATATCTCCCCGAATCGCGGACGTAATTCTCGAGTTCTGTCTTGAGTGCGACAGCCTCGGCTTCGCTCATCATCAAAGCCTCGGTTAACTCAAGAGAACCTCCATCCACGAAGTCGGAGATTGAAGCAACGAACCTACCTACGTCATGACGATTTGCGCAATATACTACTGCGAAAACTGATTTACTTTTGTTAATTTCGGATACCATATCATTAAATTTTTTATAGTTAATAAAGAGCGGAAAACTTGGACGGATACCGAAAAGATAGCCGTCCAAGGAAAGTTCACTCTGCCGGAATAATAGCCGACTGAATGTGTAGAGCCACCCAACGCAGCTCGTCTTTTGTGAGAGCCTCACCCGGATAGAATTCAAAGACGCACTCACCGGGGAGACGTTTATCCAAAGGTGTGAGGAACAGGTCATGAAGTTCGCATAGGGGATTGTAAATACCCTTCTCCGAGAGAGGAAGAACGATATCCGAGGGGGCGAGTTCAGCAGCCTCAGCAAGAGCCATAAGAGCCTTTGTTGTTTCATCTGCCCAATCAGCGAAGACCTCGGCAGGGTTGTAATGCTTCCACAACCAATTTTCAAAGCGAATCATTTCATTGATGCGTAGTTTTGATTTTTCCATAATTGAGAATTTATAAAGGTTGATTACTTGCGATAGAATGAGAACTTAATGCCACGGCGGAGCTTGCACACCGTAACGTCATTGTTGATGTCGCGCTCGGCACGACCAACAAACTTATAAAACAACTCCTCCCCGATGAGAGCAATCGCGCCGGATACACCGACTAAAACATTCAGCCGGCAGCCGGAGGGAGAAAGACCGTTAACCTTAATTAAGTAGTTGCGGTTGATGTAGGATGTTGAGTAAGACGAAACAGATGCCATAGTTTTCAAGTTTTAAGGGGCGAAACGCCTGCGGTTTACGTTCACGGTGCAAAGCTACATGGACAAAACCGCCGCAGGCG
>JBJEKB010000168.1:0-2946 GCA_051878395.1 Muribaculaceae bacterium | reverse complement strand
TACTTCGTGAAGTTCTTCAAGAGGCACACGGGCTGCCTGCCCGCCGAGTTCAGGGAACAATAAACACACATTGAATTATGGAAATAGCATATAAAGAAATATTACTGTCAGCTAAAAGCTGAGGTGGCAAAACAGTATGCTCGAGCACAGATTATTCGGCATTCGAGCCTGTTTTTTCAATTTTAAGCCCCCATCGCGTCCCTACAATGAACATGATAGAACACATAATACCCAATCAACGATCGGTTGAAAATATTATGAATTATATCGATACAAACTATTTCTGTCCGATATTTTCAGACCCTCAAAAAGTTTTATCGGACAGCAATAAAGATAATACCGAAAAGGGGGTTAAATTCGGTTAAATTCCGCTTTTTGGCTCGAAATGCGTGAAATCTTGTGCCGGAGGCGTTAATTTTGCGTGTGAGTTGCATCTAAGGTGGCTTGGTGGAGTGGCGGAAAAGATGTAATTTTGTGGAAATTTTTGAAAAAGATGAAATCTAAAAGTTCTATCATAGGGCATTTGGCGTGTTTTGTGGCTTATGCGATATTCGGTGTGAATATTGTAACAACAAAAGACCTCACGGCGAGCCACTTGGTGTCTCCGTTGGCATTGTTCACCGTGCGGAGTGTGTGCGCGGGAGCGTTGTTTTGGCTCATTTCGTTTTTTATGCCGGGTGAGCGGGTGGCAAAAGAGGATTATTTGAAGATTTTTGCGGCATCGATTCTCGGATTCTTCTTCACGCAGATAACCTTTCTCATGGCAATCTCGGAGATAACGCCGATGGATTGCTCGATTGTGAGCGCGTTGTCGCCCATCTACACAATGTTTATCGCGGCGGTTGCCATCAAGGAGCCGATAACGTGGCGCAAGGCGGGAGGCGTGGCATTGAGTTTTGCCGGTGCGGTGTATTTGATAATCAATAGTGTAAGTTCGGGTGGAGCCGCCTCCACTACATTGCGTGGAGTGGTGCTCATCGTGCTCAACAGCCTCTGTTTCTCGCTCTATCTGGGAATCTTCCGTCCGGTGATTCAGCGCTATTCGGCGGTTACGTTTATGAAATGGATATTCCTTTTTTCCACACTCTTGTCGCTCCCGGTTTCGGCGATGGAGTTTACACGGATAGATTATGCGGCGTTCACACCCACACTTGCAGGCGAACTTGCCTATCTGGTGGTTGGAGCCACCTTTGTGAGTTATCTCCTCATTCCGATAGGGCAGCAGCGCATACGCCCCACGCTTGTGAGCATGTATAGCTATGTCCAGCCGATAGTGGCAATCGCCATCAGTATAATCATCGGGATGGACACCTTGAGTTGGCAGAAAGTGTTAGCGGCAGCCACCGTCTTTGGAGGCGTGGTGATAGTGAGTTACAGCCGTTCGGCGAAGAACGGATAAATCGCCGGCAAATTTGTGTGTTGGAAGAAATGTTATTAACTTTGTAAATTATTCAACTATTTAATGTATAAAGTATGGAACTACAAGAGATTATAGGCTATGCGGCATGTGTGTCGATGGTGCTCGGCTATTTGCCACAGGCTATTAAGACGATAAGAACTCGCAAGACCGACGATATTGCGTTCGGCACATTCTTGTTGATGGCAGTGGGCGGCTTTTTGTTTGCCGTCCAAGGTTGGTTGATATCCAATATGCCGTTGTTTATCACCAATTTGTGCACCACAACCCTGAGTGCTATCGTGTTTGGCATAAAAGTGTATAACGATTATATAAAGAAAAAATAAAACGAAATGAAAAAGGTGCTTTTGACAGTGTTGATGTCGGTAGCCGCAATCGCTGGTTCGGCATCGACGCCGCTGTGGCTCAGCGATGTGAAAATTTCGCCCGATGGGAGCGAAATAGTGTTCTGTTACAAGGGTGATATATATAAGGTGTCGGCGAGCGGAGGCTCGGCGGTGCAGCTCACCTCGCGCGAGTCGTATGAGTGTGAGCCGGTGTGGTCGCCCGACGGGAAAAAGATTGCTTTTGCAAGCGACCGCTACGGCAATTTCGACCTATTTGTAATGCCATCGTCGGGTGGCACAGCCACGCGCATCACTTTCGACTCGGCAACCGAGACCCCCTCGACTTTCAGCCCCGACGGCAAATTTGTCTATTTCAGTGCCACGATACAAGACCCTGCGGCGAGCATGTCGTTCCCGACAACGCGCCAGCCCGAGTTGTACAAGGTGCCGGTGGATGGCGGTCGCTCGGTGCAAGTGCTTGCAACTCCTGCCGAGAAGGTGGCTTTTGACAAAACCGGCGATACTTTCCTCTATCAAGACCAAAAAGGCTTTGAAAACGAGTGGCGCAAGCACCACACTTCGTCGATAACCCGCGATGTGTGGATGTACGACACCAAAACCGGCAAGCACACCAACCTTACATCTCACGCCGGAGAAGACCGCAACCCGGTGTATTCTCCCGACGGCAAAGAGGTGTATTTCCTTAGCGAGCGCAACGGCGGCAGCTTCAACGTGTATCGCATGGCGGTGGCGCAACCTGCCGAGGTGAAGGCTGTTACCAAATTTAAGACACATCCGGTGCGTTTCCTCTCTGTTGCCGGCAACGGGATGCTTTGCTATGCCTACGACGGTGAGATTTACACACAAAACGGAGTGTCGGCATCGCCGCGCAAAGTGAAAATCGACCTTGTGTGCGATGACGACAGCCGCTATATCGACAGAACCTACACCAGCGGCTTGAACGCTGCTTCGGTGTCGCCCGACGGTAAGCAAGTGGCATTTATTGTGAGAGGCGAGGTGTTTGTAACTTCGGTGGAATATCCCACCACCAAGCGAATCACCGAAACTCCCGAGGCTGAAAAATCGGTTACTTGGGCAGACAATCGCACAATCGCCTATGCCAGCGAGCGCGGCGGCAAGTGGGGGCTTTACAAAGCCACCATCGCTCGTGAGGAAGACCTCAATTTCCCCAATGCGACAATC
>JBJEKB010000167.1:0-2947 GCA_051878395.1 Muribaculaceae bacterium | reverse complement strand
ATGTTCACCTCGATGGCCTCTATTTTTTCGAGCGAAGAGAGTTTCTCACACACCGCCACATAATCCGAAATATTCGACCCCGATACATTCACAATTATCTGTGTATCCAAGTCCTTGATGCGAGGATATATGTTTTTGATGAAATAGTCAACGCCTTTGTTCTGGAGCCCTACGGCATTCAACATTCCCGAAGGTGTTTCTGCCATTCTGGGGTATTTGTTCCCTTCTCGATGATACAATGTCGTGCCTTTAACGATGATTCCGCCCAATTGGTTTAGGTCGATAAAGTCGGCAAATTCTTCACCATATCCAAATGTGCCGGAAGCGGTCATTACGACATTCTTCAGTTTTAGTTTGCCTATGTTTACACTCAGATTTCCCATTTCAGTCTTTTTATGTTTAACACCGGACCTTCTTTGCACACACAAATATGACCACTGTCGATTGTGTCTTCTACACAGCATAGACAAGCGCCAACTCCACATGCCATAAGATTCTCAAGCGACACCTCGCATGAAATGTCGTTCTTGATGGCATAGGCGGCAACTGCTTTCATCATCGACATTGGTCCGCAACATGCAATTTTGTCATATTTCTTCTTTTGTAACACCGAGTTTTGAGTGATAAGTCCTTTTTCGCCTTTTGAACCATCGTCGGTTGAAATATGAACGGTACCATATTTTTCAAACTCATCTATCAGCATTAGGTCATTTGATGTCTTTGCCGCCAACAAAAACTCTGGAGACACGCCTTGTTCTTTCAAGCGCTTGCCATAATATAGCAGTGGCGCAACACCGACACCGCCTCCCATGAGCAGGATGCTTTTGTCCGTTGCTATGTTCATGTCCCACCCGTTGCCGAGCGGTAGTATAACATTCACTGTGTCTCCAGGTTGGCGAGAGATAAGCCATGATGTCCCTTCACCGGCATTCCTCACAAGCAGCCATAACTTGCCGTCTTCGACATTGCAAATGGAAATCGGGCGTCGCAAAAATGTGCTTTTGCTTCCGTCGATTGCCACTTGGACGAATTGTCCCGGCTGCATTTCCGGCATTTCATCGTCAACAGCACAAAGTTGCAGTAATGCGAAATTTTTCGACACTTTCTCGCATTTCACCACTTTCAAATCAAGTATCTTTTTCATCGCCTCTATTTTACAAACCCGAAACCTTGCGAAATAAGATAGTCTTTTATTCGATACGACAGAGCTGCGCGATAATAATCAACGATATGTCCACCCCAGTCGTTCTCCGATGTTGTGCCCGAGCGTGTGCGGTTGTATTTCGACACAATTTCATCATATTCAAGTAATTCCTGTGTCATATCGTCATCACGATAGTGATTCTGATGAATTAGCAAGTTGCTCCCTTGTTTGGGCTTGACATCGGGTTGCTCACGCGGCACTCCCACCGCAAGACCACACACCACAAATGTGCCTTTGGGTAATTTGAGCAGTTCTGCTATCTTTTCCGGGTTGGCAGTACGTGCATAACCCACGCAGCAACTTCCAAGTCCGCAAGATTGTGCGGCAATCACCGCGCTCTCCATTGCCAGTGCTGCATCTATCGCACCGACAAGTATGCCATCCAATGTGTCGGTGAACGGAGGAAAATCAATCCCCTTGGCTGCCGATAGCAATTTGATTTTGTTGAAATCAGCAATGAACATAAAGAAGTGGTTGCATGTCTTTATCTGCTTTTGGTTGGTGATTTCATACAACTTTTCTTTTAATTCCTGGTCTGAAATGTCGATTACCGAAAACTGCTGACCATTATAACTTGTAGGAGTGTTGCGTATTGCCGCATATATTGTATCGAGTGCCTCCTGTGGTATAGGCTCACGCTCATAGCGCCTTACGCTTGTCCTTTTTTCAAATAAATCCTTTAACATAATCCTTCTAATTTTATTCTTTTCCCAAAATTACTCCAATTTGTTGTAAAATGCAAAACATTTGTGCCTTTCTGAGCCTCCACCTCGATTTTTTTTGTTATTTTTGCACTCGCAAAAAGATAATGGTAGAACTTTCAATATCCAAAGACATATTAGTAACGTTGCCTCGTGTGCTTTTTGATGGCAAGATTATCATCGTGGATAATCACATCAAAAGTAATATCGCAATTTCAAAGTTGCGTAAAGAGACATTGTTGGGTATCGACACCGAGACACGCCCCTCTTTCCGTCGCGGCGTTACTCACAAGGTGGCTTTGCTCCAGATTTCTACTTTCAATGAGTGTTATCTTTTCAGAACCAACAAAATCGGTATGCCCAAAGGGGTGTTGCAACTTTTCCAAGATGAGCGCATTACAAAAATAGGGCTTTCTCTTCGTGATGATATGCTTAAACTTGGTGAAATCTGCAATATCAACCCCAAGGGTCTAATCGATTTGCAGGATTTTGTCAAAAAATATGGAATTATCGACAATAGCCTCCAGCGCATATATGGAATCGTATTCAATCGATATATATCAAAGTCGCAGCAATTGACCAACTGGGAAGCGCCACTACTCACCGATGCCCAATGTGCCTATGCCGCTACCGATGCCTGGGCTTGTCTCAAACTTTATGACGAGTTAATTAATAATCGTTTCGATTATAACAATTCCCGATATATTATCGAACCACATTTAGACACTATTGAGCATGAAGATTAGAAAATCCATCGTGATTCCCATTTGCCTATTTATATATCTTTTGGTGATGGCGTATGTAGGACGGCATATTCTTTATGCCGGTGATTATCTGCAGTATTTCGGCATTATTGTCGCAACTATTGTCGTTATCGTTTTATTGCACTTTAGCCTTAAAAAGAAAGAACGTCTTCGCAAGGAGCGCGAAGACGACCTAAAAAAGAATTCCGAGGAGTGAGCCGGCGAATTAACCAAGCCTTTTCTCCAATTTCTTTCTTATTGCAAATATCCTGCTTTTCACTGTTCCGAGAGGAAGGCAG
>JBJEKB010000166.1:0-12940 GCA_051878395.1 Muribaculaceae bacterium | reverse complement strand
ATCGACATGTTTTGCAGTGCTCATGTCGAAGTGGAGGACCGGATATTGTGTCCATCCCGTCTCCAATTTGTCTATTTTCAGCCCTTTGAACAACTCCTTGCGACCTGCAAAGTAGCTGTGCAAGGTGGATGCAAGCAGAGATTTTCCAAACCGCCGCGGGCGGCTCAGAAATACGTATCGACTATCGCCATGGGCTAATTCATACACCATGTCGGTCTTATCAACATACATGTAATTCTCCTCGATGATGTCGGAGAATGTCTGTATCCCTATCGGGCATCTTTTCAACTTTTTTCCCATATCCTTGCCTCCTTGTTATTTATCAACGTGTAAAGGTAGTAAAAACTATTGAAAAATACAAATAATCACGCATTTGTGAGAAAGATATACCGGGAAAAATCAGTCGAACATACCCTCGATTGCCTCTTCCGGCTCTTCGTTCACTTCCGGCGCCGCAAATTCCTTGTAGCAGGGGTTGAAATTTTCGGGGAATGTGAATTGAGCGTCCTGCGAGTAGTGCAAAGTTTTGTCTTTATACACTTTGCTGATATAGAGACCATATATCGGGAGCGCCATTGATGCGCCTTGACCATAAGCCATGCCGTTGAAGTGGATGTAGCGCTCATCGCCACCAACCCACACACCGCTTACGAGTTGTGGAGTGAATCCCATAAACCATCCGTCGGCGTTGTAGTTGGTAGTACCTGTTTTACCACCCATTTGAGCCACGATGTTATAAGGCGCGCGGCGGAGGCGGTTACCTGTACCGGAATCGACCACATTCAGGAGAATCGAGAGGATTTTATAGTAGGCTTCTTCGCTGATTACTTCGGTGTGCTGCGGGGTGAATTCGCTGATTACGTTCCCCTCGTTGTCGGTGATTCGCGACACGAAAATCGGATCTACGCGCATACCTTTGTTGGCGTAGGCGGTGTAGGCACCCACCATCTCTTTCACCGAGACATCGCACGGACCGAGGCAGAGCGAGATTACCGGGTCGAGATGCCCCGTGATGCCGAAGTTGTGCATTGTGCGCACGAGGGTGGCAGGGGAGAGGCGTTCCATAAGTCGTGCCGAAATCCAGTTGTTTGAGTTGGTCAACGCCCATCTCAAATCCACCATTTCTCCCACGCGGGCAGAGCCGGCATTGCGCGGCGACCAAGGTTTGCCATTTTCGTCGAGGATAGTTGGCTGAGAATTGAGAAATTCGTCGCAAGGGGTGTAGCCTTCCTCCATAGCATAGGTGTAGAGGAACGGCTTAATGGTAGAGCCAATCTGGCGTCTGCCGCGCGACACCATGTCGTATTGGAAGAATCGGAAGTTGGGACCTCCGACGTAGGCTTTCACATAGCCGGTTATGGGATCCATCGACATGAATCCGGTGCGGAGGAAGTGCTTGTGATAGAGGATAGAATCTCGAGGAGTCATAGTGGTGTCGATTCCGCCATCGTATGAGAACACATGCATGTCGATAGGCTTGTCGAAAGCATTCATGATTTCGGCATCGGAGAGTCCGGTGAGTTTCATCACGCGGTAGCGCTCGGATTGACGGATTGCTTTCTTGATAAGCCCTTGGAGTTGCTCCTCGGAAAGTTCTTCGCGGTTGCGAGTGTAGGGGGCACCTTTCACTCCGCGTTTTTCCTTGAAAAATTGCGGTTGCAGATAAGAGCCGAGATGCTCGCGCACAGCCTCTTCGGCATAGCGTTGCATACGTGCGTCGATAGTGGCATAAATTTTGAGGCCATCGGTGTAGATGTTGTATTTCGAGCCATCGGGCTTCGGGTTTTTCTCAGCCCAGCCGTATAGTGGATTGCGTTCCCATGCGATAGAGTCATCGACAAAACGCTGGTAGTCCCACGATGGGTAGTCGGAGCGAGAAGGCTTCTTGGCTTGGAGCATAAGGCGGAGTTCCTCGCGGAAATAGGGAGCGAGACCCTCTTTGTGGTCCACCTTGTTGAAGTGGAGCACGAGCGGGAGCTGCTTGAGCGAATCCACCTGCTCGGATGTGAGCATACCTGCCTTTTCCATTTGTTCAAACACGGTGTTTCGGCGTCCGCGGGTGCGTTCGTTGTGTCTCACCGGATTGAAATATGACGGGTTTTTCACCATACCCACAAGGGTAGCCGCTTCCTCGATGCTCAAGTCTTTCGGTTCTTTGCCGAAATAGACGTAGGCAGCGCTCTTGATGCCCACAGCGTTGTTGAGGAAGTCGAACTGGTTGAGATATATCTTGATAATCTCGTCTTTGGTGTAGTAGCGTTCGAGTTTTATGGCAATCATCCATTCGATAGGTTTCTGCATGAGGCGCTCCAGCATGTTTTCCGACGAAGGAGAGTAGAGCTGCTTGGCAAGCTGCTGAGTGATAGTGGAGCCACCGCCTGCATTTTTCTGAAACAGTAGTCCGCGTTTAATCACGGCTCTCATGAGACCGCGCATGTCGATGCCGGAGTGGTTGAGGAATCTCACATCCTCGGTGGCGATGAGGGCGTCGGTAACATTGGCGGAAATCTCATCGAAATCGACATAGACACGGTTGCCTTTGCTCTGGTAGTATCGCCCGAGTTCTTCTCCGTCGCTCGAAATCACCACCGATGCAAACTTGTCGGTAGGGTTTTTAAGTTCCTCTACGGGAGGCATATAACCAATCACGCCATTGTAGATGAGAGTGAAGAAGAACACCATGCCAAACATGATGGCAATGAATGTAATCCAGAGCACGTGAATGATGTGCCGAGTGCGATATTGCTTATTGTTTTCGATAGTAGCCATGAGAATTAACCTTACAATTTATCAATTACTATAATTTGTGCAAACTTACAAAAAACTATTGTAACTGCATAGAGCAGGCGGAGGGAAATTTTCCTGCAGGCTTGAAATGCAGATTATTTTTCGGGAATGAGAGATATGCCGATGTCGGTGATGCCTGTGATGCGCAGGTCGCGAAGACCCGAAGAAATGACGATGCGGTCGAACGAGTTGAGAACGCATTTCTCTTTGAGAATGAGCGATTTCTCGTAGGAAGAGCCGAAACCTTTGCCTATCCATCTGCCGTTGATGTCGGCGAGCGGACAATCGACAGTGTCGCATTCAATCACCGAGTCGTTTTTCTCGAAATTGACAAACAGCCAGAGGTTGCGATAGGGGTAGAATGCGTCGTGTCGCACGGTGAGCACGAGGTCGCCGCGAAGCCCGATTGTGTCGTCGATTGCAAACACTTCGGGGGTGCGAGCATCCCAGCCTTCGGGATTGATAGAGTGGAAATCGCTAAAATAATCATGCTTGGGAGCGCATGAGACGGCTCCCAAGCAGATGATAACAAATGATATTATGAAAACGTGTAATTTATTCATCGGCAGGCTTGTTATTGGCGTCGGACTGCTTCGGTGGGCGGTTACTTTGACGGTTGCCGTTGTTGCCACCGTTGTTGTCGCCGCGGCGGTTGCGATTGTTGCCGGCTTTGCGGCGATTGGCACCGTTGCCGCCATTGGCATTTCCGTTCTGTCGAGGTGCATCGGGACGGTCGGCTTGTCGCGGGGCTGCATCGCCGTTGCGCGGCTGTTGCTGACCGCCGCTACCACCGCCTTGTCGGTTCTTGTTTTTCTTCTTTTTCTTTTTGTCAAACCGAGTGAGGCTGTCTTGACCGATAATGTCGCCAAACTCCTTTCGTTCGGCTTTTGCCGCAGCGGCGTCGGGGTTGAGCATGTCGGGCTTCACTCCCTGCTTGTTGAGAGCGATAACCTCGAAAGCCCTCGCAGCCGGGATGGTAACGAGGTTCACCGGCATATTCTTGTCGGTAGAGTAGGTGATTTCGCGCTTGAAAATGTCGGTTTTGAAGTGATAGTAGGTCGAGTCCTTGGTGTAGAGGAGAATGTCGCGTTGCGGCATCTGCTTTGAGGCTTCGACATAGGTGTCAACTTCAAAATTGAGGCAACATTTGAGTTTGGCGCATTGCCCGGCAAGTTTTTGCGGGTTGAGCGAGATGTCTTGGTAGCGAGCGGCACCTGTAGCCACCGATACGAAACTGCTCATCCAGCTCGAGCAGCATAGCGGTCTGCCACAAGGACCGATACCGCCAATGCGTCCGGCTTCCTGGCGAGCGCCGATTTGCTTCATTTCGATGCGAATCTTGAAAGTGTCGGCAAGCACCTTGATAAGTTGCCTGAAATCGACGCGTTCGTCGGCGATATAGTAGAAAATCGCCTTGTTGCCATCGCCTTGATACTCCACATCGCCAATTTTCATGTTGAGCCCGAGTTCCTCGGCGATTTTGCGCGAGCGAATCATAGTGTCGGTTTCGCGCGCCTTGGCAGCCTCGAAATGTTGCAAGTCGCTTTCCTTGGCTTTGCGGAAGATGCGCAGGAATTCGACATTGGGGCGGAGGTTGGCTTTCTTGACCTGTTTTTTCACGAGCGAGCCAACGAGAGTAACCGTTCCGATGTCGTGCCCGGGATTGGCTTCCACAGCCACAATGTCTCCAATTTGGAGAGGGATGTTGTTGGAATTGCGGTAGAATCCCTTGCGGGTGTTCTTGAAAGTAACCTCCACAAGTTCGTAGTCGTTGAATTCGCCGGGGATGTCGGCGAGCCAGTTAAACGAGTGGTATTTACCGCGAGGCGCCTTGCAGCAGTTGCAGGAGTGCGCCTTGCGGTGGCAGCACCCCACAACACCCGAATCCTCGAGGTTGTTATCCTCGTCTTGACCGAGATTTTGCAATTCTATTTTTTCATCGTTGTCTTCAACCATCCTGTTATCTCCTATTTAGCGAAACTAACAGCGCGAGTTTCACGGATAACAGTGATTCTCACCTGTCCGGGATAAGTCATTTCGTCTTGGATGCGTTTAGCGATTTCGGCCGAGAGTTTTTCTGTTTCGGCATCGGTAATCTTATCGGCACCGACAATCACGCGCAATTCGCGACCGGCTTGGATGGCGTAGGTCTTAACCACACCGGGGTAGGAGAGAGCGAGTTGCTCAAGGTCGTTGAGGCGCTTGATGTAAGCCTCGACCACTTCGCGGCGAGCGCCGGGACGAGCACCCGAGATGGCGTCGCACACTTGCACGATAGGAGCGAAGAGGCTTTCCTGCTCCACTTCGTCGTGGTGGGCACCGATGGCGTTGCAAATGTCGGGTTTCTCCTTATATTTTTCGGCGAGTTTCATACCGAGGAGAGCGTGTGGCAATTCAGGCTCTTCGTCGGGCACCTTGCCGATATCGTGCAACAGACCTGCGCGGCGAGCCTTCTTGGGGTTGAGTCCGAGTTCCGAAGCCATGATAGCGCAGAGGTTGGCAGTTTCGCGCGAGTGTTGCAAGAGGTTTTGACCGTAGCTTGAACGGTATTTCATCTTGCCGACAAGGCGGATTAACTCGGGGTGCAAGCCGTGGATACCGAGGTCGATAGCGGTGCGCTTACCGGTTTCGATAATCTCGTCTTCGACTTGTTTTCTCACCTTGGCAACCACTTCCTCGATGCGAGCCGGGTGGATACGGCCATCGGCTACGAGCTGGTGGAGAGCAAGGCGGGCGATTTCGCGGCGAACAGGGTCAAAGCCCGAGAGGACGATAGCCTCGGGGGTGTCGTCAACGATGATTTCAATACCTGTAGCAGCCTCGAGAGCGCGGATGTTGCGACCCTCGCGACCGATGATGCGACCTTTGATTTCGTCGCTGTCGATGTGGAACACTGTAACGGCATTTTCGATGGCGGTTTCGGTAGCCACACGTTGAATCGATTGAACCACAATGCGTTTAGCCTCCTTGTTGGCAGTGAGCTTGGCATCGTCCATGATGTCGTTGATATAGGAAGCGGCAGCGGTTTTAGCCTCGTCCTTGAGCGACTCGATGAGTTTTTCCTTAGCCTCCTCGGCAGAGAGGCCCGACACATGTTCGAGGGTCTCTTGGATGTCGCGTTCGCGGCGGTCGAGTTCCTGCTTGCGCGAGTCGAGCACGCTTGCTTGGTTGTCGAGATTGAGTTTGAGAGTCTCGAGCTCGTTTTTCTTGCGTTGCAACTCGCCTTGAAGTTGGCTTAACTGGTTTTCTTTCTGCTTGTTGCGAGCCTCGGCTTGTTGCGCTTTTGCGAGGCGGGCATTGGCTTGTTTTTCGGCTTCCGATTTGATTTTAAGTTCCTCTTCTTTAGCTTCGATGAGTTTGTTCTTTTTAATCACTTCGGCTTGCAGGGCAGCCTCGTCGAGGATAGCCTTAGCCTTTGAATTGGTAATAGAGCGCAGCACGAAGTACCCGATAACGAGCACCACGATAGCGGTGGCTGCGGCAGCAATTATTGTTAGATAAAAGTCCATTATAAAAAATTAAAATATATAATAAATAAAAAAGCACTATCACCACGCCAATCAGCCTTTGGCGGGGAACAGTGCGGTTAATAAAAACTCAAAAAAGCGGAGAAAAGAGCTACTTGGTGTTGATGAGAATATCATCGAGCTGATGCTCGAACTCATCCAACATTTTGGAAGTATCGGCTAATTTACGCTCGTTAGCCGAGACAGCTTCGCTTGCCTTCTCCATAGTCCTATAAAGTTGTGAAGCAAATTTAAGCGCAATAACGGCAAGTTTGGTATTCACCGGCGACTTGTCGCCATCGATTTCGCTAAGTTGTTTCCACATCTCGTTCACCTTTTTGGCGCCATCGCGATAGTATTTCTCCGAGGCTCTTTTGACATTGAGCTTCACGTCAAAAAGATTGCCGATGTTTATAGTTATTTTTATATCTTCGTTATTATCGGTCATTGCATCAAAATCATTCTTGTTTGAGTTGAGCGATGCACTTATCGACATCCCGCACTAATTGGGAAAGAATGGCGCGACTTTGAGCCAGTTGCTCGGGAGAATTTGCGAAAGCTCTAACGACATGGCTATATTCAAGGTCGGTTTTGAGCGTGTCTATCTCCTTTCTAAGTTTCCGGTTCTCGGCGTCTTTTTCCCGACAAGCCTCATCGAGTTCCTGCAAACGAGTCTCCAAGACCTTGTAGCGCTCGAGGAGGAGTGCCATTTTGCTGCGAATGCGAGGCAACTTGTCTTCAAAAATTTCCGCCATTATTCCAATTTTTTACAAATATAGTGATAAAGATTGGAAAAACCTCAAATAAATCGGATTTTTTAATAAAAGTAGTCATTTTTTTATTAAAACCGACTCAAACACACCTCAAGAGGGTGGGAAAAATGCCCGGATTTGGAATTTTAACCCATTTGTTTTTGTTGAATTGGAAAAAAGTTGTAATTTAGCAGTTCATTAATCTTTAAAACAACGCAAAATGAAGAATTCAATTACAGAAAAAGATAGAGAATTTCTGCGCTTGGCATGCCGCCTCGCCGAGGAAAATATCGACCGAGGAGGAGGACCCTTCGGAGCAGTGATTGTGAAAGACGGCGAGGTGCTCTCGCAAGGTGCCAATTCAGTTACTATCGACAACGACCCCACAGCACATGCCGAGGTGAACGCAATTCGCAATGCCTGCGCGAAAACCGGCAATTTCAAGCTCGACGGCTGCGTGGTGTATAGCTCGTGCGAGCCATGCCCGATGTGCCTCAGTGCTCTCTACTGGGCAGGGGTGAGCCGCATCTATTTCGGCAACACCAAGACCGATGCCAAGAATATCAATTTCGACGACAGTTTCATCTACGATGAGATTGACAAACTCCCCGAGGCACGTTTCATCCCATGCGTGAGAATCGAAGAGCCGGAAGCGATAAAGGCATTCCAAAAATGGGAAAACAAGACCGACAAAATTGAATATTAGTCGCGCTCCCTGCGCATTTCGCGGCTCTTTTTGAGCCGGTTGTGGAGCAAGTGCGTGAATTCATAGTTTTTAAGCCCCCACTTGGGCGAAATGAGCAAGTGGGACGGCGATTGAGACACAAAGCGTTCGATGGCAATAGTGGAAGGGATAATTTCCACCCATCGAGCGCACATTTTTATATATTCCTCGACAGTCCAGTTTATCACCGAGAGGGAGCCGTCGGCTACTTGCTGCGCCAGGCGGGTGCCGCGGATGAGCTGGAGCTGGTGAATCTTGATGGTGTCGAGAGGGAGCTGAGCCACAAGGCGTGCCGTTTCGAGCATATCCTCGGTGGTCTCGCCGGGGAGCCCGAGGATGAGGTGTGCGCCCACCGGGATGCCTCTTGCGTGGGTTCGGCGGATAGCCTCGACCGATTCAGCCCATGAGTGCCCGCGGTTGATAGTCTTGAGAGTGGAATCGTGGGAAGTCTCAACGCCATATTCCACCATCACGAAATGCGTGCGCGACAACGATTCGAGGTAGTCGAGGAGCGTGTCGGGCATGCAATCGGGGCGCGTGCCGATGATAATCCCCACCACATCGGGTTGCGCAAGCGCCTCGTTGTACATCTCGCGGAGAGTGTCTATGTCGGCGTAGGTGTTTGTATATGCCTGGAAATAAGCGAGATATTTCGTGTGAGGGTATTTGCGGGCGAAAAATTGCTTACCTTCTTCGATTTGCGCGGCAATCCCTTTCGACGGCTTGCAATAGTCGGGGTTGAAGGTTTGGTTGTTGCAATAAGTGCAACCGCCCACACCTTTCGAGCCATCGCGGTTGGGGCATGTGAAACCTGCGTTTATCGATATTTTCTGCACCTTGAAAGGGAAGAAACGCCGAAGGAACGCAGCAAAATCGGTGTAAAGAAGCTCCTCTGCCATTTGCGGTGTTTAGATGTGAGCCGCTTTGTTCTCGAGATAGGCATCGAGAATGGTCATAGCCGCCATCGCTTCCACCACCGGAACCGCGCGCGGGAGCACACAAGGGTCGTGGCGTCCGCGGGCATGGAGCGTTGTGGGGTTGCCGTTGATGTCAACCGTCTCGACATCGCGCAAGAGTGTGGCTACCGGTTTGAACGCCACTCTGAAATATATGTCCTCACCATTGCTGATGCCGCCCTGGATGCCGCCCGAATTGTTGGTGGCGGTGGCAATCTTTCCGTCGCGATTGATGAAATTGTCGATAACCTCGCTGCCGCGTCGTGATGCGAAATCAAAGCCGAGACCATAGTCAAAACCCTTCACAGCGTTGATGCCGAGCATTGCCGCACCGAGATTGGCGTGCAACTTGCCGAAAGCCGGACTTCCGAGCCCTGCCGGAACACCCTTGATAACACCGGTGATGATGCCGCCGACAGTGTCGCCCTCGGCTTTCACCTTCGAGATGAGGCTAATCATCTGCTCAGCCACTTCGGGGTCGGGGCAGCGCACAATGTTGGTGTCGATTAGTGCCGGGTCGTAGGCGGTGTAGGGCTTATCGAGTGTGATATTGCCAACTTGAGAGGTGAAAGCATAAACCGAAATGCCCAATTGCTCAAGGGCTTGCATCGCAAAAGCCCCGGCAACCACCCGCGAGATAGTCTCGCGAGCCGACGAGCGACCTCCTCCACGGTGGTCGCGGATGCCATACTTCGCGGTGTAGGTGAAATCGGCGTGCGACGGGCGGAAGATGTCGCGCATATTGTCGTAGTCGCTGCTATGCTGATTGCTGTTTTCCACCACAAATCCAATCGGAGTGCCGGTGGTTTTTCCCTCGAATAATCCCGAGAGCACTTTCACGCGGTCGCTCTCGTTGCGAGCCGTAACGATAGCCGACTGTCCCGGGCGGCGACGGTCGAGCATGTGTTGCACCTTTTCGAGGTCGATAGCCACTCCGGCGGGCATTCCGTCGATAACGCCGCCGATAGCAGCGCCGTGCGATTCCCCGAAAGATGTGAGGGTGAAAATGCGTCCAAAAGTGTTCATAATTCCGAAACTAAATCTGTTATTGTTGCGTGCACAAAATCGGCGAGAGCGATGGGATTTATCTTGATTTGCAACCCGCGCACCCCGGCGCTCACATACACCGTCTCCTTGTCGCGGCATGAAGCGTCGAAGAAAGTGGGAAACGGTTTTTTCATTCCCACGGGGGAGCATCCGCCGCGGATGTAGCCGGTGGTGGCGAGGAGTTCCTTCATCGGAATCATCTCCACCTTCTTGTTGCCGCTCGCTTTGGCGGCTTTTTTGAGGTCAACCTCGCGGTTCCCCGGGATTACGCACACCAGGAAGCCGTTTTTGTCGCCATGAAGCACGAGAGTCTTGAACACGCAGTTGATGTCCTCGCCGAGTTGGTCGGCGATGTGCTGTGCCGCGAGGTCGTTTTCATCGACTTCGTATGGGATGAGCGAGTAGGGGATTTTAGCCCTGTCGAGGAGCCTTGCGGCGTTAGTTTTGTTAATTCCCGCCATAGAAGTGCCGATTTTGTTATCCGTTCATCGAGAGAAGGAGTTCGTCGTTGTTGCGAGTGCGCTCCATCTGTTGCATGATAAATTCCATAGCCTCGATAGAGGTGCGGTCGCTGAGGAATCGGCGAAGAATCCACATACGGTTGAGTGTGTCGGGGCGGAGGAGCAAATCGTCGCGGCGAGTGCTCGAAGCCATGATATCGACAGCCGGGAAAATGCGTTTGTTGGAGAGTTTGCGGTCGAGTTGCAACTCCATGTTACCTGTGCCCTTGAACTCTTCGAAGATAACCTCGTCCATTTTCGAGCCGGTCTCGGTGAGCGCGGTGGCGATGATAGTGAGGCTACCGCCGTTCTCGATGTTACGAGCGGCACCGAAGAATCGTTTCGGTTTCTGGAGCGCGTTGGCATCGACACCACCCGAGAGGATTTTGCCCGAAGCCGGCGACACGGTGTTGTAGGCGCGGGCGAGGCGAGTGATAGAGTCGAGGAGAATCACCACATCGTGTCCACATTCCACAAGGCGTTTAGCCTTCTCGAGGACGATGCTGGCAATTTTCACGTGGCGTTCGGCTGGTTCGTCGAATGTAGAGGCGATAACCTCGGCATTAACGCTGCGAGCCATGTCGGTAACCTCCTCGGGGCGCTCGTCGATGAGCAGGATAATCATATATGTGTCGGGGTGGTTCTCCGAGATAGCGTTGGCTATATCTTTGAGCAACACAGTCTTACCGGTTTTTGGCGGAGCCACGATAAGTCCGCGCTGACCTTTACCGATAGGTGAGAACATATCCACGATGCGAGTGGAGATGTTGCACGATTTACCGCTTGTGAGGTCGAATTTCTCATCGGGGAAAAGCGGCACAAGGTGTTCGAAAGGAACGCGGTCGCGCACAAATTCGGGTGTGCGTCCGTTGATGAGATCCACGTTGCAAAGAGGGAAATACTTCTCGCCCTCCTTGGGTGGGCGGATAGGACCCTCGATAACATCGCCGGTCTTGAGACCGTTGAGTTTGATTTGCTGTTGCGACACATAGATGTCGTCGGGCGACGAGAGGTAGTTGTAGTCGGAAGAGCGGAGGAATCCATAGCCGTCGGGCATCACCTCGAGCACGCCGGTACCTTTGAGAATACCTTCGAAATTGTATTGGTCCTTCTCATCGATGATAGCCTCGGCTTGTGCCTGGGCTTGTTGCTGTTGAGCGAGTTGCTGGCGCTGCTTGCGGCTGAGTTTGCCTTGCTTGGGCTGTTGGACCGGGCGTTCAGGCTCCGGCTCCTTAATTATAATAGGAGCGTTGGCGGCTTCCTCGGCAGCTTTTCGAGCGGCTTCCTCAGCAGCCTTGGCAGCCTCTTCAATCTCCTCCTTGCTGCGGGGAGTGAAAAGTTTGCGTTCCGACTTAGAGGGGAAGAAATCGTTGAACGACGAGTTTCCGCCTTTGTTTTTCTTCTTATTGCCACCGCCGAAAAGGTCGGCAAACGCGTTGTCGATGGGTGCAGCCTGCTGTTGCTGTTTAGGCTCTTCTTGAGGCTGTCCTTGAGGAGCCTCGGGGGCAACAGCCTGCGGTTGAGCCGGTTGTTGCGGCTGTTCAGCAGGCTTTTCGGGAGCCGGAGCCTCTCCGGGAGCTGTCTCGGCTTGCGGAGCCTCGGCGGGAGCATCAGCGGCAGGCTTCTCCTCCTTTTTCTTATTGGCTTGCTTAGCTTTCTTGTTTTCCTTCTTTTTGGGCTGCTCGGCAGGCTTGTCGTTCACCTTTTCGGGCTTCTCCTCGGGCTTTTGCTGCTGAGCGGTGGGGTCCTCGGGCTTTTCGGCGGCTGCGGGAGCGTCGTTCTTGGCTTCTTTCTTCTTTCTGCCGCGTTTCTTGGGCGCAGCGGGAGTGGCGGCCTGAGCTTGAGCCATGTCGATAGCCTGTTGGTCTAATATTTTGTAAATTAAATCGTCGGGCTCGTTGTTGTCAAACTTTTTAATACCCATAGATTCGGCAATGCTTTTGAGTTGTTCAACCGGCATTGCGTTAAGTTCATCGATGTTGTACATATATATAAATGTGGTATTCTACGGTATATGATGGCACTAATCCTGTGCTACATCACAATACACTTGATACATTGAAATTGTTCAGATAGAAATAATGATAAAGGAAAAATGTCATCAAAAACCGATGACCGTGTTTGAATTTCACCGCAAATTTACTACATATTTTAGAAAAATGCAATAGTTGCGTTATTTTTTTTCAATTTTAAATCCATTTTTAAATCCACAAAAGCCCTTTTGCAGCGACCCCAAATTCTGTTTTAAATCCATGAATATTATTATTGAATTTGCACTGTTTTCATTGGTTGTGATAATCGTGCAAAAACAGTGATAATACGAGCAAGGCAGTAGTTATTGCAGTGAAAACAATTCCGATGCGTTGCTTCTTTTTATTTCCAAGATTGGGTGGTAATCCTTGTCGCAAACTATGAAATAAAGGGGCATAGCTAGTCGTCAGATGGGGCCAAAACACCCTTTTGGAAGCCGAAAACCGCTCAAATTAAGGAAATCGCATATCATCGCTGCACTTTTTTTGATGAAATTCCCTTGATTTTCAATTATTATCATTAAATTTGCACTGTTTTCATTGGCTATGATAATCGTGCAAACATAATGATAATATGAATAAGACAGTGGTTATAGCAGACAAAACTATTCCGATGCGGCTTAAGAATCGGAGTGAAC